>NZ_JBFARO010000033.1:0-78647 GCF_040677125.1 Actinomadura sp. NPDC049382 | reverse complement strand
GAGTGGCCTCCTCGTCCTTGCCCTCGATCAGGACGAGCTTGAGCGGAGGCTCGGCGACGGCGAAGTTGGCGTAGCCGGGACGACGCTTGGCCGGCCCGGTGCCGAACAGCTTGGAGTAGAAGGCGATCGAGCCCTCCAGATCGGGGACGCGGAGTGCGAGCTGGACACGGGACATGAGCTTCCTCCTGGAGACGGAACGGCCGTAGGACGGTCAGCTTGCGGGGGTGAACTCCTCCGCAAGCGCAGCCGATCTCCTGATTAGATATCCGTCTAATCACTCACCTCAGCATGCACCTGACTTAGACAGGCGTCAACTTAGAGAGGCATCGAATCAAGGATCCTCGTCGCGACGGCGTTCTGAGGCGCATCCTCGACGAGGACGGCACCCGCGTTCGCGCCCTGCTCGCCGAACTCCCGACCCCCGACTCCTGACGCGCCTCCGGCGCTGGTTTCCGCCCTTCCCTCCGTCTCATTCATCGTCTATCGTCGATGAACGATGAACAAGACAGAGGGGCCGCTCGACCGGGTGATCGCCAGCGAATACGCGTCCTGGTTCAAGGCGCTGGCCGACCCGACCCGTGTCCAGGTCGTGTCGCTGCTGGCACGGCGGGGGCGGCCGATGAGCGTGGGGGAGATCGTCGACGCCGTCGATGTCGGGCAGTCGACCGTCTCGGCCCATCTCAAGGTGCTGTCAGAGGTCCGGTTCGTCCTGGTCGACCGGCACGGAACCGCCCGCCACTACCGGATCAACCAGGCATGCGTGGCCTGCTTCCCCACCGCCGCCGACCTGGTCATGGGACGCCCCGCACCGGCCACCCCGACCTGCCCGCCCGAAGGAGACACCTGATGCCCGACCCCAGCACCGGCGATCCCGTCGAGGCCGTCGTCGCGCGGTACTCCGGCCTGGCCCGGCTCGCCCTGGCGGGCGGCGCCCCACACGACGGCGCTCCCTGCGGTGACTCCTGCGTCGATGCCGCCGGGTACCCGAGCGTGGACGGGATACCCGAGGCCGCCCTGCGCGCCAGCCTGGGATGCGGCAACCCACTCGCCGTCGCCGAACTGCACCCCGGAGAAACCGTCCTGGACCTGGGCTCCGGCGGCGGCCTGGACGTCCTGCTGTCCGCCCGCCGCGTCGGCCCCGGCGGAACCGCCTACGGCCTGGACGCCAGCACAGACATGCTCACCCTCGCCCGCGCCAACGCCGCCCAGGCCGGAGCCGACAACGCGCACTTCCTCCACGGCCGCATCGAAGACATCCCCCTCCCTGATGCCGGCGTCGACGTGGTCATCTCCAACTGCGTCATCAACCTTGCCGCGGACAAGCCCCGCGTCCTCGCCGAAGCATTCCGCGTCCTGCGCCCCGGCGGACGGTTCGGCGTCAGCGACATCATCGCCGAACCCGGCCTCGACCCCGCCGAACGCACCGCCGCCGAACGGCGCATCGGCTGCGCCGCCTCCACACTCACCGCCCAGGAGTACCACCGGCAACTCCGAACGGCCGGGTTCACCGCCGTCGACATCACCACGACCACCGACACCGGCGGGCTGAACGCCGCCATCGTCCACGCCATCAAACCCGCCGACTAGCAGGACGCACGCCATGCCATCCCATCAGCACGAGAACCCCGGCATCACCATCCGAGCCATGCGTCACCAGGACGCCGACCAGGTCCTGGCGATCTACCAGCAAGGCCTGGACACCGGACACGCCAGCTTCGAGACGACCGCCCCCACCTGGCAGGCGTTCGACACCGCCAAACTCACCCAATACCGGTACGTCGCGACCGACACCACCGCAGACCCCGGCAACACGGTGCTCGGCTGGATCGCCGCCAGCCCCGTCTCCGACCGCTGCTGCTACGCCGGAGTAGTCGAGCACAGCGTTTACATCTGCCCGCACGCCCGTGGCCGGGGCATCGGAGCCGCGCTGCTGACCGCATTCATCGCCGCCACCGAAGCCAACGGCATCTGGACCATCCAAGCCGGCATCTTCCCCGAGAACACCTCCAGCCTCCGGCTCCACACCAAGGCCGGCTTCTGCACCGTCGGCACCCGCCAACGCCTCGGCCGCCTCGACGGCCAATGGCGCGACGTCGTCCTCCTCGAACGCCGCAGCCCCACCGTGCTGTGACCCCGCGACGCCCCCAAAACGCGGCGCTCCAGTGCGCGGCGAGAGCCTAGACGCGATCAACTTGCCGACGCGGTCTACCCATGAGGCCAGGTCGGCCCTCGGGGCGCGGACGACGATCTTAACTTCGGCATGTGTCGCGATGGAGAATCCGACAAGTTGCTCGCCACGGTCATTGCCTCCAACTCGGCATCCGCGCACACGTCCTAGTCCACGCCCATCGTGTCAGTTCGTTTCGAACCGCCGAGCAGGCTACGAGGCGACATGATCTTCCAGTGACTGTGTGAAGGTGTACACGGGATTTCATGTCGATTCCCGGGTTCGAGACCGAAAGCCGAAGGCCAGTTCTTGGACGCGCTCCGCTACCACTCGTTACGGCCGCATATCATGTTTACCTCGCATCTCTGGGGTCGTCGCGTCAACTGAGAGCGCCACATTCTGAAAATGCTTGGCGACCTATTCTTCACCCGGCGTGCCTTGACACATCCCGGTTGGCGCATGCTCTGCAAGCCATCGGTCGAATTGATCCGATCCCGCATATGAAGGCGCGGCGCATAAGTGCGGACTCAAGGCTACCGTCACATGTCATAACGCACAGGGAGGAAGCATAAAAGTCTCGCGACATAATGTCGAAGAATCAACGATTCGCAACACTGGATGACCTAGTAATCGGTGACGGTCATCGATGGATTGCCGCTGCGAGTAAATGTCAACGCCTAGTATTTTAAGCAGGAATTATCCGCGTAGAGCCGCTCGGTAGGTGTTGAGTTCATTATTGTATCGACGTTCCCGCGCCATGAAGGCCTCAGTGCCGCCCTCGAGGATATTCTGGATGTCTAGGCGCACTCGCTCAACTTCAATCGGCCCAGAGTGCTCGGCCTCCATGAGACCTTCACGACCTGCGTCACCCACAGTCCGTTTGATGCGAATGCGTGCGCCATCGTTCTCTAGCACGATGACTCGTTCGGCATCCGCGTTCACTGGAATATTCGCGTTATGTGTGATCACTATTACTTGGCGTCGCCATCGGCTTTTGCGAATCTCGGGGACAATGAGCTGGGAAATCCACGCTGTGTCCAGGTCGTCTTCAGGCTGATCCAGGACTAGAGGCTCGGTGCCGTGATGCAGGACGAAGCTGAGCATGGCCGCACTGCGCTGTCCAGGTGACCCGGTGGTGACAGCCTGCCAATCGGTGTTATTGGTCTTTTTTCCGCCATCGCGGAGGAAGTACATTGTCACTGCGTCGTCGGGAAGGAGCATGGCGAGGTGAATGCGCTGAGTGAGTTCCAGCTTCTCGAGCTTGCTCCACCATCCGACCTTGCAGTTGACCTCTTCGCGCACAACGGATAGATCGCTACTCAGGAGACCTTCGCGCCACAGCGTTGCACGCCGTTGTCGGTCGATCTCGGGTCCTTCCCACAGCCAATTGGCCACGGCGGGTACATCTTCTAGGAAGCCATCGGAGCGGATACTGAGCTGATTACGTACGTGACGGGTCCAGCTACTAGCGTTGCCGTGCGCGTTCACCTCGAAACGCAAGGACTGGCTACGTTCTTCTACTTCTAGTAGAAGTGTCTCTCTTCGCCGCCGCCGCCTATCGTAGATCCGCTGCAAGTCGGCCCAAGCTGTGGCTTCCACTGTCCGCAGATCATCGAGTTTGTCGGCATCCTGATCGAGGGTACGTAGTCGAGCCTGCACTGAGTTGAGTGCCTCGGTCAGCTCAAGATAAGCGGTTGGTTCGATCCCCAAGGTGCTCAGGTGCTCCTGGAAGGTGAGGATCTCCCTCTCAGCTGCGGCGATCCTCATTCCCCATGGACCATGCTGGTGCCGTTCACGGGCTTCACCTAGTGCCGCCTGCGCCTGCCTCACGCTCGCTCGTATGCTCGCTTCGAGTGTGTTCTGTATTTGGATCAGTTCGTTGTGGAAATCTTGGAGAGAACTCTGACCGGGGGTGCTCCTCCGGGGGAGCGATGATGCCAGCCGCTTCGTTGCGCCTTCTAGAGCTTCTTCCATGCCCTCATCGAAACGTGTGGTGACTGCCCCGAGTTGAGCGTTCTCGCTCAGAAGTTGCTCGCTCTCCATACGCGAACTCTGGCTCGCGGCGTCTCCGAACGCCTGTATCTGGCCGAGTAACTCAGAGCGTCGTGCCTCAAGCATTGGTCGTGTGGCAAGCCGGGCTTCAATGTCCAGCCTTTCGGCCACACAGGTGTAGCAATGAGTCATGGCCGCACTCAATTCATCCTCGAAGCCCTCCGGGGATGCCGAGTCGGCCTCAAGGGCTTCATCGACCAGGCTGAGGAGATGCCTCGATGCGGCGAAGCGGTCCAGACGATCATGAGCCGTGCGTTCGAACAGTTCCTTCTGGCTAAAGATGCGCATAGGAAAGTGTGTGGGCAGCCAGGCTTCCTGATGTTTCGTCTGGGAGCCTGCCGGCTTGTTCCATTGTGCGGCTTGAGGCTCACGTGATATCGCAAGTTGGTGACGGCCGGACAGAGTGGCTTCGCTGAACACGCCATCGATAAATGTTTCCACCTCGTGCTTGATTGAGGTGGGCAGGTTGTCCGTGCGGCCGTACACTTGACGAAGTGCCGAGACAATAGTTGATTTCCCGGACCCACGTCCCCCAATAATGACGTTCGGGCGGGGATCAAAAGCTACACTAAGTGGGGTGTTGGAGTTTCCTAGTTTGCCGGTGAGCTCTATCGACTCGACCCACCCGTGCTCAACCACATTGGGGTCAGGGTTTGTCGTCAGCCGAATGTCCCAACTGGGTATGATGCGTGCCTCGTGGTCGAGGAAAGCCTGTCGCAGTGCTTCTTTGGAAGGCGCCTCCATCCTGATCCATGTGTACCTATTGCCCAAGTCCTCAAGGCAATATGCATCAGAAGATGCGATGAATGGAAGGCGTGTAAGACACGGCAGACTGGTCATCTTCCTGTTGAGGAAACGGGCAGTATAGGAATCCCCTTTGAGTCGTTCTGTAGTCACGTCGCCTGGGTCTACGGCGCCGAGCCGATCATGGTGAAGCGCCTTCCATCGTAGGTCGCCTCGCAAAGTCCCCTTTGACGCCAGACCGTTCTCGGTGAGCACGTGAGGTGCGAGGGCGAGCCACTGGTCCGGTAGACCATCCAGTATCTGGTCGGCCGTCAACGGCGCAGGCGCTGGGGCGCCGGTTTGGGGGTTCAGGCGCGGATGGTCATCGTTGAAGCCACAGGTTCGAGCCAGGAGGACGTCGATGTCCTCCTTCGTGCGATCTAGGTCACCGATTAACACAAGGTGCGCTCCGTCAGCCCCCGAAGCGGTGGTCACCTCTACGCCGGGGAAGACGACAACACCATGTCTCTTGCCAGCAGCCTGCATGTCGGGGAGCCAATCGCCCGTGTTGTGGTCGGCGAGGGCGATCACGTCGATCCCGCGCGACCGTAGCTGTTCCATGTAGGTGTCGGCGAAGCGTGCGCGGTGTGCTGCCTGGGAGAAGTTGTAGCTGCTGCCGTGCGGGAGCTTGAACTTCCAAGCAGGCGTAGCTACCTGCAGATCACATTTGTACCAACGAGACGCTTTGATCACCGCTCTCGAGCAGACGTTGTGAAGCTCGGCATCAGATGGGGACAGAGTCTAGTGTGGGGCATGTGAGGTTGAGGGTGGCCGGGTTTAGCTCGCTTTAGTGATTCGAGTCGTACGCTGGCCGTTTGCGGCCATCCGGCGCCAGTGAAACAGATGCCCTGGTATGAGGGTCGAGCCGGCGGGTGAGACTCGCCGGAGTTACTGCGCGAGGATCGGGGGCCGTGTATCTGACGTCGCTGACCCGGAGTGTCACGGGAACGGGCCAACGGAAGAACTTCACCATCGAGTTGAACCTCACCCTCCTCGCGCCGATCGTGTTGCCCGCAGTTCCATGTGGTTAGGTCCCGGATGCTGCTGACCGGGGCTACGGGTGGCGAGGCGGATCGCGTTCCCGGCGGGCACGCTCAGTAACGGAGTGTAATCAAGATCCGACGGCGCGAGGTTGCGCTGGATGCGGTTGGCGCGAGGCAGAGGCTTGCTGCTAGCGAGTTCACTAGCGGATGATCTTGCTTGGGGCGGTCGTGAGTGGGCTGGGTGAGGAGGCTTGATGGGCTCTGGTCGCGGATCTTGAGGGTGGGGTCAGCCGAGTTTCGGGGTGGCGCGGTCGATGATCGGGGCGAGGTCCGATCCCGGGGGGAGGGTGCCGAAGGCGGCACCCCAGTCGCCGGCCAGGCGGGTGGCGCAGAAGGTGTCGGCGACAGTGGGGTGACCGTGTCTGACCAGCAACGATGCCTGCAGGACGAGCGCGAGGCTCTCGGCTACTCGGCGGGCTCGGTACTCGATTGTCGCCGTGTCGGCGAAGGCTTCCTTGGCGTCCTTGACGGCTGCGTCCAAGCGCTTGTCGGCTCCTCGGGCGAGGTCGACCTCGCCGAAGAAGGCGTCCAGCGTCTGCGGCTCGCGTAGGATCGCACGGAGGAGATCGAGAGCCGCGACGTTGCCGGAGCCCTCCCAGATGGAGTTCAGAGGGGACTCCCGGAACAGGCGCGGCATGCCGGACTCTTCGACGTAGCCGTTGCCGCCGAGGCATTCCAGGGACTCGGCGGCGTGGGCGGGCCAGCGCTTGCAGATCCAGTACTTGCTGATGGCGAGCGCGAGGCGCTTGAACGCGGTCTCGGCGGCGTCGCCGCGGACCGAGCGGTCGGTGGCGCCGGCGAGGCGCAGCATCGTGAGGGTGGCGGCCTCGGACTCGACCGCCAGGTCGGCGAGGACGTTGCGCATCAGCGGCTGGTCGATCAGGTACCTGCCGAACGCCTTGCGGTGCGCGGCGTGGTGCGCGGCGGTGGTGACGCCGTACCGCATCCCGGCCGCGGCGCCGATCACGCAGTCGAGCCGGGTCATGTTGACCATCTCGATGATGGTGCGGACGCCGCGGCCCTCGTCGCCGACCCGCCAGGCGACCGCGTCGGCGTACTCGACCTCGGAGGAGGCGTTGGACCGGTTGCCGAGCTTGTCCTTCAGCCGCATCAGGCGCAGCGGGTTGAGGCTCCCGTCCGGCAGGACGCGGGGGACGAGGAAGCAGGTCAGCCCGCCCGGCGCCTGCGCGAGCGTGAGGAACACGTCGCACATCGGCGCGCTGGTGAACCACTTGTGGCCGACGAGGCGGTACGTGCCGTCGGCGGCGGGGGTGGCCCGCGTGGTGTTGGCGCGGACGTCCGAGCCGCCCTGCTTCTCGGTCATCGACATGCCGGCGAGCAGCGCGTTCTTGGTCAGGGGGGCGCGCAGGCCGTAGTCGTACTCGTTCTTGGCGAGGAGCGGCTCGTACTGCGCGGCCAGGTCGGGGGACTGGCGCAGCGCGGGGACGGCCGCGTAGGTCATGGAGATGGGGCAGCCGTGCCCGGCGTCGACGCGCCACGTGTAGAACTTCGCGGCCCGTGCGACGTGGGCGCCCTCGCGGGGGTCGGCCCACGCGGAGCCGTGCAGGCCGTGCGTGACCGCGACGGTCATCAGCTCGTGCCAGGCCGGGTGGAACTCGACCTCGTCGATCCGGTGCCCGTACCGGTCGTGGGTGCGCAGGACGGGCGGGTTCTCGTTCGCGAGCCGGCCCCACTCCTGGGCCTCCTCGGTGCCCGCGAGGCGGCCCAGCTCGCGCACCTCGGGCTCGGCCCAGCCGGCGCCCTCGCGCGCCAGCCCGTCCAGCAGGACGGCCTCGTCGGCCACGTCGTGCCCGGTGAGCGGGGGCACCTGGTTGACGACCTCGTGCGTGTCCACGCCCCGCAGGATACAGAACCCCGTTCGGGGCACCTGGAGATGGTGCCTGTACCGTGGTGGAGAGTCCATCCTCCTGAAGTGGTGGGGCGATCTCGTCCCCCCGGCGGATTGTCGCGCCACGCCGGGGGCATACCTTCGGAATCATGAGTCAGTCCAGTCCGCAGCCCGAGCGGCCCTGCCCCGGCCGCCCGCCGGCCCGGCGGCAGGACGCCCACTCCGTGCCCGATCCGCGCGACGCCAGGACCGCGCCCGACGCGATCCGGGCGTCCGACGCCGAGCGCGAGGCCGTCGTCGAGGGGCTGCGGGTCGCCTCCGTGGAGGGACGGCTCACCTTCGAGGAGCTGACCGAGCGCACCGAGGCCGCCTACGCGGCGGTCAGCCGCGGCGACCTCGAACGCATCACCGCCGACCTGCCCGGCATGGGCGCCCCCGGCGCCAACCCCGCGCCGCCGCAGGTCAAGCGCAGGTTCAGCGCCGTCATGGGGGACTGCAAGGAGCGCATCGTCGGCCGCATCGACGGCCCGCTGGAGGCGGTGTCGGTGATGGGCGACGTCGAACTCGACCTGCGCGGCGCGCAGGTGCCGACCGGTGAGGTCCAGATCTCCGCGACCGCCGTGATGGGCGACGTCAAGATCATCGTCCCGGACGGCGTCAGCGTCGAGCTGACCGGCCACAACTTTCTCGGCGACCGCAAGGTCAACGTCCGCGACCCGCACCCGGGGGCCCGGGTCCCGGTCGTCCGCGTCACCGCGACCGCCGTGATGGGCGACATCAAGATCGTCGACGACGAGCACCACGCGCCCGTCCGCCGCGCCATCACCGACTGGTGGCAGAACCGCAGGTAGCCCGCGTCAGCGGCTGTCGTCGTGCCGCTCGGCGTCCTCGACGCCCGCCTCGTCCGGCGGCAGCGCGTCGGGATGCCCGTGCCGGACGCCGGGCGTGCCCGTGCCGCTGGTCTCCTCCCCGTCGGGCACCGTCCGGCCGCGGGCGTCGGAGCGGCGGGTCACCGGGGCGAAGTCGCGGTCGTGCGTCTCGCGGGGCTCGTGGCCGAGGTCGTCGCGTTCCATGGCGGCCCGCATACCCGGTCGGCGGGCCGCCGAACGTCTAGCCGGCCGCGGCCCGGCGCGCGCTCTCCAGCGCCTCGTCGTAGCGGTGGACGATCAGCTCCGCGACCTCCGGGGCCGCGCCGAGCACCGGGGAGACCGCGTCGGCGCCGGCGGCCAGCGCCTCCGCGCGGACCTTGTCGGCGAAGTGGCCCGGCGCCAGGAAGTAGGACGCGACCGCCACCCGCGGGGCGCCCGCCTCGCGCAGCGCCGCCACGGCCTCGCCCGGTCTCGGGCCGGCCGCCGACGCGTACGCGGGGACGGCGTCCCGCCACCCGCGCGCCCGCCAGTCGCGGGCGAGCCGGGCGATCGTCGCGTTCGCGGACGCGTCGCTCGAACCCGCCGAGACCAGGACGACCGCCGTGTCCGGGTCGCCGGGCTCGACGCCCGCGTCCCGCAGGCGGCGCTCCAGGGCGTCCATGAGCAGCGGGTGCGGGCCCAGCGTGGCCGCCGTGCGCAGCCGCAGGCGGGGGTGCTGGGCGCGCACCCGGTTCAGGACGCCCGGGATGTCGGTCTTGCTGTGGTAGGCGGCGGTGAGCAGCAGCGGCAGCACGACGACATCACCGTTCCGGGCCAACCCGTCCAGTACCTGGGCGGGTGTGGGCGGGGCGTGGTCCAGGAACGCGGCGTGCGCGGGGACGTCCGGGCGGCGCGTCCGGACGGCGTCGAGCAGCGCGGCGACGGTCGCGGCGGCGCGGGGGTCCCTGCTCCCGTGCGCGACCGCGACCATCGGGGGAGCGCTCACAGGTGGATGCCGCACTCGGTCTTGCCCATCCCGGCCCACCGGCCGCTGCGCGGGTCCTCGCCGGGCGCGACCGGCCGGGTGCACGGCGCGCAGCCGATCGAGGGGTAGCCGTCGTAGTGCAGCGGGTTGACCAGCACCCCGTTGTCGGCGATGTAGTTGTCCATGTCCTCCTGGGACCAGTCCAGGATCGGGTTGACCTTGACCATGCCGCGCTTGCGGTCCCACTCGACGACCCTCCGGTCGCGGCGGCTCGCGGTCTCGTCCCGCCGGATGCCGCTGAACCAGGCCATGTAGCCCTCCAGCGCGCGGCCGAGCGGCTCCACCTTGCGCAGGTGGCAGCACAGGTCCGGGTTGCGGCCGAACAGCCGGGGGCCGAGCGCGGCCTCCTGCTCCTCGACCGTCCGGGACGGGGTGACGTTGATGACGTTCACCGGGTAGACGGCCTCGACCGCGTCCCGGGTGCCGATCGTCTCGGCGAAGTGGTAGCCGGTGTCGACGAACAGCACGTCGATGCCGGGCTTCACCTTCGACACCAGGTGGATCAGCGCCGCGTCCGACATGGACGAGGTGAGGCAGATGCGGTCGCCGAACGTGGCGGCGGCCCACCGGATGACCTCCAGCGTGGGCGCGCCCGCCAGCGCCGCGGCGGCGGATTCGACGATGTCCTCGAGGTCAAGGGTAGGTCTGTCGGTCTCCAGGAGGGTCACCGAGGGATCTCCTTGCTCGCGGTGCCGGGGACTCCGACACCGAGGAACTTCAACGTGAAGGAACGGAGGCAGTCGGGGCAGAACCAGGAACCGTGCTCCTCGCGCGGTTCCAGGTTCTCCTCGCCGCAGTACGGGCAGTAGAACGGCGCCATGCGCTCGCTCATCGGTGCTCCGTCCCGCTACTTGAGGTCGGCGTCGTCGGCGCGGTGCACCCAGTCGGCGAACGTCTCGCCGTCGGCGCGCTGCGCGTCGAACTTGCGGACGACCCGCTCGACGTAGTCGGTCAGCCCGGCCGAGGTGGTCTTCAGCCCGCGGACCTTCTTGCCGAACGAGGCGCCGAGCCGCCCGCCCAGGTGGACCTGGAAGCCCTCGACCTGGTCGCCGTTCTCGTCCACGACCAGCTGGCCCTTGAGGCCGATGTCGGCGACCTGGACGCGGGCGCAGGAGTTCGGGCAGCCGTTGATGTTGATGGTCAGCGGCTGCTCGAAGTCGGGGAGCCGCTTCTCCAGCTCGTCCATCAGGTCCATGGCGCGCTGCTTGGTGTCGACGATCGCGAGCTTGCAGTACTCGATGCCGGTGCAGGCCATCATGTGCCGCCGGAACGTGGACGGCCGCGCGTGCAGGTCGTGCTCGGCGAGCGCCTCGACCAGCGCCTCGGTGTTCTCCTCCGGCACGTCCAGGATGATCATCTTCTGTTCCAGCGTCGTGCGGACCCGGCCCGAGCCGTAGCGGTCGGCCAGGTCGCCGATGACGCCGAGCAGCTCCCCGTTCAGCCGGCCCACGCGGGGCGCGAACCCGACGTAGAAGTTCCCGCCCTTCTGCGGGTGGACGCCCAGGTGGTCGCGGTGGACGTCCGGGGCGGCGGGCTCGGGGCCGTCCGGCAGCGCGTACCCGAGGTACTCCTTCTCCAGCACCTCGCGGAACTTCTCGGCGCCCCAGTCCTTCATCAGGAACTTCAGCCGGGCGCGGCTGCGCAGCCGCCGGTAGCCGTAGTCGCGGAAGATCGAGGTGACGCCGTGCCACACCTCGTGGGCCTGCTCGGGCTTCACGAACACGCCGAGGCTCTGGGAGAACATCGGGTTGGTGGACAGCCCGCCGCCGACGTACAGCGCGTAGCCGGTCTCCCCGGCGTCGTTCACCACGCCGACGAAGGCGATGTCGTTGATCTCGTGGACGGTGCAGTGCGAGGTGCAGCCCGACAGCGCCGTCTTGTACTTGCGCGGCAGGTTGGAGAACTCCGGCGAGCCGATGTAGCGGTCGTGGATCTCGCGCAGCTGCGGGGTCGCGTCGATCACCTCGTCGGCGGCGATCCCGGCCAGCGGACAGCCGATGATCGTGCGCGGCACGTCGCCGCACGCCTCGGTGGTGTGCAGCCCGACGGCGGCGAGCGCGTCCCAGATGGCGGGGACGTCCTCGATGCCGACCCAGTGCAGCTGGATGTTGTGCCGGTTCGTGATGTCGGCGGTGCCGCGCGCGTAGTTGCGGGAGATGTCGGCGATGGTCCGCAGCTGCGGGCCGCTCAGCTGACCGCCGTCGATGCGGATCCGCATCATGAAGTAGCGGTCCTCGAGCTCCTCGTCCTCCAGCGCGCCGGTGCGGCCGCCGTCGATGCCGGGCCTGCGCTGCGTGTAGAGGCCCATCCAGCGGAACCGGCCGCGCAGGTCGGACGGGTCGATCGAGTCGAAGCCGTTCTTGGAGTAGACGTCGATGATGCGGCGGCGGACGTTCAGCCCGTCGTCGTTCTTCTTGTTCTCCTCGGTGGAGTTGAGCGGTTCGCGGTAGCCGAGGGCCCACTGGCCCTCGCCCTTCTTGCGCTTGATCGCGGGTGGCACGGCGCGCGTCCTCATCTGTGGTCGTGAGGGACGCGTAGCGCACCGGCAGCATCAGACGGCCGGCTCAACGCTGAGCAGGATCAGGTCAAAGGTGACGCCGATGCACCACGCGCCCGCTGAGCAGGGGGGCGTGGTCGGGGCGTCACCGACAGATCGCGCTGCGGACGCGCAGGAAGTCCACGTGCCGGCGCTTCGCCAGCAGGGGGTCCGCAGCAGTCATGCTCAGACTCTGACATGACGTCTCGCGGCCTGTCCAGCCTCGTCCGATATACGGACACGTGAGATGTGTCATGGGGGCGGTCATCCCTGCCTCCGCCAGTTCACCCGGGGCTCGGCGTCGTCGCCGGCCGGGCGGCCGCCGGGCGCGCCGTCGCGCTCCGGCGTCGCGGGCGGGGGCCGGTGCTGGCAGTCGCACCAGGAGCCGCCACGGCATTCCTCGTGGCGGCGCTCGCGGCAGGACCGGCAGATCACGCCTCCATTGTCACCGATGGATCCCGGTGCTCGGCGCCCCGGCTCCGGCGCGCGGCCCCCGGGGCGTGGTTCCGAGCGCGGTTCCGGGCGGCGGTCTGACACGCCCGGGTACGGGCGGATGCGCCCGCCCGTGGCCGGACCGGGACGATCATGGTCCGGACGACGTTCCGCTCCGTCCAACCGGGTATGGGCAAGGACATGTACGGGGCGGCGGGCCGGTGGGGAGACGATCGGACGGGGGAGGCGATCGCCACGCGACGCACGGGCCGGGGAAGCACGTGGCCGACCACGGAAATGGGCGAGGCGGCATGTTCCGGGCGCGCGACGCTCTACGGTGGGGCGGTGTGACGACCGTCTCCGACGCCGAGGGCGTCCCCTCGGCCGGGGACTCCGACTCCGAGCGGGACCCGCGCGGCCCCAGGCCCCGGACGCGCCCGCACCCGCTCGCGACCGCCCGGGCGGCCCTGCGCACCGCCGCCCGCGTCTGCTGGATCCTCGTCAAGGGCACCGCGGTCGGCGCGTTCCGGTACCGGGTGACCGGGCTCGCCGCCGAGGCCGCGTTCTTCGCGCTGCTGTCGCTGCCGCCCCTCGTGATCGGGCTGATCGGCACGATGGGCCACCTGCGCGGCCTGCTCGGCCCCGACACCGTGACCGAGATCCGCACCTGGGTGATCGAGCAGGCGCAGACCTCGCTCACGGGCCCGGCGGTCGACTCGGTCGTCGTCCCGCTGATCGACGAGGTGATCCGGGGCGGCAGCCCCGACATCGTGTCCGTCAGCTACCTGATCTCGCTCTGGGCGGGGTCGCGGGCGACGAACGTCTACGTCGACACGATCACCATCTCCTACGGGCTGTCCGGCGTCCGCGGCGTGATCCGCACCCGGACGCGCGCGTTCGTGCTCTACCTCATCGGGCTGCTGGTCATGCTGATCGTCATCCCGATGCTGGTGGCCGGGCCGGCGCTGGTGCGGCAGGCGCTGCCGGAGAGCGCGCCGGCGGTGCAGCTGCTGTACTGGCCGGTGGTGGTGATCCTGTCGATCCTGTTCCTCGCGCTGCTCTACCACATGAGCGTCCCGGTGCGGACGGCCTGGTGGCGCGAGGTGCCCGGCGCCGTGCTGGCGCTGCTGATCTGGATCGTCGGCAGCGCGGGCCTGCGGATCTACCTGGCCGGATCGCTGCGCGGGGTGTCGGTGTACGGGTCGCTCGCCGCCGCGATCGCGGTGCTCGCGTGGCTGTACGTGGCGGCGCTCGCTGTGCTGATCGGGGCCGCGCTGAACGCCGAGATCGACCGGCTCTGGCCGAGCGGCGACACCGCGCGGGCGCGCGCCGTGCGGGAGGCGCAGGCCGAGGAGGAGCCCCGCGACCAGGGGGCCACGGGTAAAAACAACCCCGAACAGGGCTCTGAATAGGTTAAACATGTCGTAACCTCGCGTGGCATGACCCCTCGTGAGGAGACCCGCCGGCTGCGGACCGTGACCGGCACGATCGCGACGTCCGAGATCACCGGGCCGGTGCTCGCTCACGAGCACCTCCAGATGGACCTGCGCTGGCCCGCGCGCCCCCAGCTGGTCGAGTCCGACCCCGGCCGGTGGCTGGACGAGGAGAAGCCCGTCCAGCGGGAGCTGTCCGCGCTGCGCAAGGAGCACGGGCTCGGCCTCGTGGTCGACCTCACGTGCTCGGGCATGGGCCGCAACGCCGCCGCGCTCGCCCGGATCAGCGCCGGCGCCCGCGTCGCCGTGGTCGCCGGGACCGGCGTGTTCACCGAGCCGTTCCACCCGGCGTTCGTCCGGGAGACGCTGGCCGCCGAGACCGGCCCGGACGGCCCGACCGGCGTCGAGCGGCTCGCGGAGCGGCTGCTCGCCGAGGTCGGCTTCGGCATGGACGGCACCAACTGCCTGCCCGGCGTCATCGGCGAGATCGGCACCTGGGGCGAGTCGCCGACCGAGACCGAGGAGCTGTGCCTGCGCGCCGCCGCGCGGGCGGCCCGCTACTCCGGCCTGTCCGTCGCGACCTACGGCCGGTTGGGGCTCGCCCAGATGGAGATCCTCACCTCCGCCGGACTGTCTCCCGACCGCGTGGCCGTCGGCCAGCAGGACCGGGTGGACGACCCCGGCCAGCACCGCAAGATCGCCGAGATGGGCGGCTACGTCTCGTTCGGCACGCTCGGCCTCGCGGGCGACGACCCGGACGCCGTCGGCGCCCGCGTCCGGCTCGTGCTGGACCTGCTGGAGGCCGGGCACGCCGACCGGGTGCTGCTGAGCACCGGCGTCTCCCGGATGGAGCAGATCGGCCGCTACGGCGGCGCCGGCTTCGGCTACCTCTTCGAGACCTTCCTGCCCGCGCTGCGCGCCGCCGGAGCCGACGAGGCGACGCTGGACACGATCCTGCGCGACAACCCCCTGCGGTGGCTCGCCGGATCCTGAGCGAGCGCCTCACGGCTCCGTGAGTGGGTAGGGGACACCCCGGAAGGGGGTGGTCCCCATGTCCTGGAACAGATCCGCACGAGGGGACTTCCAGCGGGCGGAGACCGTCCGGCTCCCCTACACCGACCGCGCCGAGGCGGGCCGCGTGCTCGCCGAGCGCCTCGTCCCCCTGGGCCTGGAGGGGGCGGCCGTCCTCGCGCTGCCGCGCGGCGGCGTCCCCGTCGGGTACGAGGTCGCGCGGCGGCTCGGGTCCCGGCTCGACGTCCTGGTGACCCGCAAGATCGGTTATCCGCCGCAGCCGGAGCTCGGCGTCGGGGCGATCGCCGAGGGCGGCGCCCCGGTGTTCGACGGCGAGCTGCTGGCCCGGCTCGGCCTGCGCGAGGACGACCTCGCGGGCACGGTGGCGGCCGAGCGCGCCGAGCTGGACCGCCGCGTCGCGGCCTACCGGGGCGGCCGGCCGCTGCCGGAGGCCGCCGGGCGCCCGGTGATCGTGGTGGACGACGGGCTGGCCACCGGCGGCACCGCCCGCGCCGCGGTGCGGGCCATGCGGGAGCGCGGGCCGTCCCGGCTGGTGCTCGCGGTGCCGGTGGGCGCCGCGGAGACCGTCCACGGGCTGGAGGCCGAGGTGGACGACATCGTCGTCCCGGCGGCGCCGTGGGACTTCCGCGCCGTGGGCCAGTGGTACCGCGACTTCGAGCAGCTGACCGACGCCGACGTGACGGCCTGGCTGGAGCGGGCCGCGTCCGGCGCGCGGGGCCCGGGCGGACCGGACGGCGGGTGAGGCGGCGGGCCGCCGGGAGCCGGCCCCGGCCGGTGCCCGGAATGGCGGCCGCCGAATTTCGGTGAATGGGTCACATCGCGGAGTCGTTTGCGGTAAAAGCATCCCGGATGGAATGTCGTGGAACGATGTAACCCATCTGTGATGCAGATGTGACGACCGGGCCCGACCCGGTCGGAGGGGCGAGACCCCCGGCAACGCAAACGGCCCCGCGGGGCGGGGCCGTGACGTTTTCAGGTGGCATGCCGGGGATCGCGTCGGGAGCGTTTCCGAGCCTGCCCGCTCGCTCGGTCAGGCGGCGTTGGCGCGGCGCATCCGGCGACGGCGCTCGGACGCGCGCTCGTCCTCGTTGAGACCGCCCCACGTGCCGTACTTCTCGGGCCGGGACACCGCGTAGTCCAGGCACTCCGTGCGGACGGGGCAGCCCATGCAGATCTGCTTGGCCTTGCGCTCGCGAATCTCGCGCTCGGGCTGGCGCTCGCCGTCGGGACCGAAGAAGAGGACGAGGTCTTCCCCCCGGCACGCCGCGGCGTCCTGCCAGCCCCAGCTGGGACGAGGGAGGTTTGCCTGCCGACGTACCTGAGCCATGGAACACCCACCTTGATTGGTTTCGAACAAAAAACGGGACATGGACGCTCGACGTGCTTCAGGTGACATGAGTCAGAAGCGCCGAATGTTCCAACGTCTGGAGTTGCCGCTCTGTTCCCCGTCCGGTTACTCCGGAATCCTGGGGACGTGCGACACGGAGGCCCTCGAATGGGGCCTCAGAGAGATTACACGAGGGCCGCCTCGTTGAGAAGGGTGAGTTCCCTAACAACATAGGTTCGCAAGTTCTCGCCGCAGTCCGGGCCGCAGGGGTCGGACTGCTGGACGGCCTCCAGGGTCACCCGGTAACGGCTCTCCCGAGCAGTAACGACCGCTTCGTACCGAGATGTTCCGGTCAGCGACTCCACGGTCACCTCGTCCACCCCGAGGACGCCGGTCCGGGCGCGGACGAAGTGCTCCGCCGCCTGCGCCGGCTCGGGCGTCCCGGCCCGCCCGCGCAGCCGGTCGAGGACGACCTCGCCGCGCAGGTAGGCGTCCACCGCCGCCACGGCCTCGGTCTCGCCGAGGTCGCCGTAGTAGAGCCCGTGGGGAAGACACACCAAATTCGCCGCAAATCGGTCGCCGCCGACATGGGTGGTTTCCCATACGCGGCGGTCGAAACGCCCGGCGAGGGCCCGGGCCAGCGGCGCCCCCGTGCGTGCGCAGCAGGCGTTGTGCCGCCCGTGCGTGCACGCCAGCAGCACCGGCTCCGTCACCCGCGGGCCGAGCCCCGGCGACCGGCCGGCGGCGAGCGCGGCCAGGTCGAGCTCCGCCAGCTCCGCCGGATCGGCCAGCTCGCGGCCCTCCATCCAGACCTCGGCGCCGCGCGAGAACGCGGCGTGGACCTGGACCGGCGGGGTGGCGCGGCGGCGCCCCGGCCGCCGGATCAGCTGCGGCCGGACGCCCGCCTTCTTCGCGGCGCGCACGGCCTCGCCCACCGGGTCGCCGCCGGGCAGGTCGGTGACGTTCTCGGGCCACGGACCGGGGTGCTCGACGAGCAGCCAGGCGCGCGCCTTCACGGTCGCGCTCGCCAGGCACGGGCGCTCGCCCGTGTGGCTCCCCGGGCAGTGCCCGCAGCCGTTCCCCCGCGTCACTCGTCCCCCCGGCCGATCTTCAATGGATTAGGTAAGGGTAACCTAACGGGTCGCGGCCAAACCTGGAGGGGTGCGGCGGGAGGGGTGACGGAGGTCTCAGTCTCCCCTTCCCTCAGCGCAGCTTCCCTCAGCGCAGCGCGGCCCGGGGGAGCAGCGCCTCGGCGGCGGGCAGCGCGGCCTCCCGGTCGGCGGCGACGAGCCCGATCCGCGTGCGGCGGTCCAGCAGGTCGCCGGCGTCCAGCGCGCCCTCGTGCCGGACGGCCCAGACCAGCTCCGCCCCGGTCACCGGCAGGCCCGGCGCGACCGGCTCCAGCAGCGCGGGGTCGTCCCCGCCCAGCGCGGCCAGCATCGGCGCCTCCGTCCCGTAGCGCTGGACGAGGCGGGACGGCGCGTCCAGCGCGTCCAGCCGGGCGCGCGGGGCGGCGCCGACCAGCGGCAGCCGGGACGTGCGGCTCGGCCCGGCGGTGAGGCCGCGGGCGCGCACCGCCGCGTCGACGGCGTCCTGCGCCATCCGCCGGTAGGTGGTGAGCTTGCCGCCGACGACCGTGACGACGCCGTCCCGCGAGGTCAGCACCGCGTGGCGGCGGGAGATGTCGGCCGTGTCGCCGCCGTGCCCGACGTCGAGCAGCGGGCGCAGCCCGGCGAAGGCGCCGAGGACGTCCGAGCGCCGGACGGGGACGTCCAGCGCGGAGGCCAGCACGTCGAGCAGGAACCCGATCTCGCCCTCGGTGGGCTCCGGCACGTCGGGGATCGGCCCGTCGGCGGGCTCGTCGGTGAGGCCCACGTAGACGCGGCCGTCGCCCTGCGGCAGCACCAGCAGGAAGCGGGAACCGCCGCCGGGGATCGGCACGTGCATCCCGGCGGACAGGCCGCGCAGCGCCGCCGCCCGTAGCACCAGGTGGGTGCCCCGCGACGGGCGCAGCCGCACCCCGTCCACGAGGCCGCCCGCCCAGACGCCGGCGGCGTTCAGCACGGCCCGCGCCCGGACGGTGAACTCCCGCCCGGTCAGCTCGTCGCGCACCAGGGCGCCGTCGCCCGCCACCTGGACGGCGCGGCACCGGGTGAGGACGCGGGCTCCGTGCCCGGCGGCGGTCCGGGCGAGGGCGGTGACCAGGCGCGCGTCGTCGCACAGCTGCCCGTCCCACGACAGCAGCCCGCCGCGCAGCCCGTGCGGGCGCAGCGCGGGAGCGAGCCGCAGCGTCTCGACCGCCGACAGCCGGCGCGGGCCGGGCAGCACCGAGCGCGGGGTGCGCGCGGCGAGCCGCAGCAGGTCGCCGGCCCGCATCCCGCCGCCCGCCACCGCCGCCTGCGTGCGCGACACCAGCGGCGTCAGCGGCAGTACGAACGGCAGCGCACGCACTAGGTGCGGGGCCGTCCGGCGCATCAGCGTCCCGCGCTCGACCGCGCTCTCGTGCGCGACGTCGAGCTGCCCGGACGCGAGGTAGCGCAGCCCGCCGTGGATCAGCTTCGAGCTCCACCGGGAGGTGCCGAACGCCAGGTCGTGCGCGTCGACCGCGGCGACCGACAGCCCGCGCGAGGCGGCCTCCAGCGCGGCGCCCGCGCCGGTCGCGCCGAGGCCGACGACCAGCACGTCCACCACCTCGTCCGGGAGGGCGGCGAGCTCGCGTTCCCGGCGCGCCGCGGTCAGCGACGTGCGCGGGTCCGGTGCGGAGGTGTTCATGGGGCGAGCATCCTCTCCAGGACGTGGCGGAGCTCGGCGTCGAACGCGTCGGCGTCGAAGCCGGGCTCGGCCGCGTCGATCATGATCGGTGCGGACAGCGCGAAGGACTGGACGACCAGCAGCAGCGCCCGCGCCTGCCGGCCGGGATGGCCGGCGCGGACCGTGCCGTCCCGCTGGCCGGCGGCGATCCCCTGCTCGAACCAGTCCAGGAACGCCCGCTGGCTGGCGCCGCAGCGGTCCAGCAGGTAGGGCAGCAGCAGTTCCGGGTCGACCTCGATGATCTTGCGCAGCAGGGGGTGCTCGCGGAACGTCCGCACGCCGGTGACCAGGCCGTCCACCATCCGGGGCCGGACGGGCCGGCCGTCGTCGGGCGGCTGCAGCGCCGCGCCGAGCGCGGTCCACTCACGGGTCATCAGGTCGGCGACGATCGTGCGGACGTCCGGCCAGCGGCGGTACAGCGTCATCCGGGACACGCCCGCGCGGCGGGCGATGTCGGTCAGCGTCGTGCGGCGCACGCCGACCGCGAGCACGCAGTCGCGCGCCGCGTCGAGCACGGTGTCGTCGGCGGTCCGCGCCGCCGCCCTGTTGTGACGATTCGACGTCATGTGTCACAGTGTAAGCACACAGGGGACGGGCGGACGACGAGGAGGCGGCGTGGAGACGCGGGACATGCTGTGGAGCGGCTGGGGGGATCCGGCCAAGGCCGCGCCGCTGCCCGAGGGGACGGCCGGGCTGCTGCGCGACCTGCTCGGCGTGCGGCCCGCCGCCGCGGCGCCCCCCGCGCTGCGGGCGCTGAAGGTCGCCGACCCCCGGCTGTCCGGGGCGGACCTGACCGCGCTCGCCGCGATCGTCGGGGACGGCAACGTCCGCGCCGACGCCGAGACGCGGGTCCGGCACACGCGCGGCAAGTCGACTCCCGACCTGCTGCGCATCCGCGCCGGGGAGACCTCGGACGCGCCGGACGCGGTCGTCCTGCCCGGCTCGCACGAGGAGGTCCTCGCGGTGCTCGGCGAGTGCGCCGCGCGCCGGATCGCGGTGGTCCCGTTCGGCGGCGGGACGTCCGTCGTCGGGGGCCTCGAACCCGTCCTGTCCGAGGCGGGGCGAACCTCCACGCCCCACGGAGCGCCTGCGGCGCCGAGAGGCGTGGACGCGTTCATCGCCCTCGACCTCCGCCGCATGGACCGGCTCGTCGAGATCGACGAGGTGTCGCGCACCGCCGTCCTCCAGCCGGGCCTGCGCGCCCCGGACGCCGAGGCGCTGCTCGCCGAGCGCGGCTTCACGCTCGGGCACTTCCCGCAGTCGTTCGAGTGGGCGACGATCGGCGGGTTCGCGGCGGCCCGGTCGAGCGGGCAGGCGTCCGCCGGGTACGGGCGCTTCGACGACATGGTGGTCGGGCTGACCGTGGCGACCCCCGAGGGCGCGCTGGACCTCGGCCGCGCGCCGAAGTCGGCCGCCGGGCCGGACCTGCGGCAGCTCGTCCTCGGCTCGGAGGGCGCGCTCGGCGTGATCACGTCGGTGACGGTGCGGATCCGGCCCGTCCCGGAGGCGCGGGAGTACGAGGGCTGGTGGTTCGCGTCCTTCGACGCGGGCGCCGCCGCGCTCCGCCGGCTCGCCCAGGACGGCCCGCTGCCCACCGTGCTGCGCCTCTCGGACGAGACCGAGACCATGGTCGGCCTGGCCGACCCCTCGGCGATCGGGGAGGGGGCCTCCTCGGCCGGCTGCCTGGCGGTGCTCGGCTTCGAGGGCACCCCGGCGGACGTGGCCGCCCGGCGGGCGGGCGCGGCGGAGGTGCTCCGCGACGCGGGCGGCGAGCCGCTCGGCGCCGGGCCGGGCGAGAAGTGGGAGCACGGCCGGTTCAACGCCCCCTACCTGCGCGACTCCCTACTGGACGCGGGCGCGTTCGCCGAGACGCTGGAGACCGCCGCGTTCTGGTCGGACGTCCCGGAGCTCTACGAGGCCGTGCGGACGGCGATCACCGGGACGCTGTCGGAGGCCGGGACGCCGCCGCTCGTCATGTGCCACATCTCGCACGTCTACCCGTCCGGCGCGTCCCTGTACTTCACCGTCGTGTCGGCGCAGGGGGAGGACCCGGTCGAGCACTGGGCGCGCGCGAAACGCGCCGCCAACGACGCGATCGTGGACGCGGGCGGCACGATCAGCCACCACCACGGCGTCGGCACCGACCACCGCGACTGGTACGCGAAGGAGATCGGGCCGCTCGGCGCGGCCGTCCTGCGGGCCGTCAAGGAACGGGTCGATCCGGTCGGCATCCTCAATCCGGGCGTCCTCGTCCCGCCGGCGCCGGAGGCGTGACCGCCATGCGCGCCTTCACCGCGATCGTGAACCCGGCGGCGGGCGGGTCCGCGTCCGCCTCCTGCTTGATCCCGCTCGGCCGGCTGCTGCGCGAGGCGGGCGCCGAGCTCGACGTGGAGTACAGCCGCGGCATGGAGCACGCCGCCGACGTCGCCCGCGCGGCGGCGGAGGCGGGGCGCGTCGTCCTCGGCGTCGGCGGGGACGGCATGGTCGGCTGCGTCGGCGGCGCCCTCGCCGGGACGGACGCGGTCTTCGGCATCGTCCCGGCCGGGCGCGGCAACGACTTCGCGCGCCAGCTCGGCGTCCCGTCGGACGCGGCGGAGCTGGCCCCGCTGCTGCTGGAGGGCGAGCCGCGCGCGGTGGACGCGATCGAGGCCAACGGGACGCCCGTCCTCGGCAGCGTCTACGCGGGCATCGACGCGATCGCCAACGACAACGCCAACCGGACCCGGCTGCTGCGCGGCTCCGCCGCCTACTACGTGGGCGCCCTGCGCGCGGTCCTCACCTGGCGGCACGCCGACTACCTGATCACCGTGGACGGCGCGGAGCACCGGCGCGAGGGCTACACGGTCGTCGCGGCGAACTCCGGCTACTACGGGTTCGGCAAGCACATCGCCCCGGACGCGCGCGTCGACGACGGCCTGCTCGACGTCGTCCTCATCCGGCGGGCGCCGCGGACGCTGTTCTTCGCGGTGATGCGGGAGCTGGCGGACGGCTCGCACGTGCGGCGCCCCGAGGTGGAGGTCATGCGCGGCCGGGAGGTGCGGATCGAGCTGGCCGGCGGGCCCGGCCGCCGGCTGCCGTACGGGGCGGACGGCGAGCTGCCCGGGGTGCTTCCGGTCACCGCCCGGGTCATGCCGGGCGCGCTGCGCGTGCTGGCTCCCTGAGGTTTTGCCTGCTGTTTGGGGCGGTTTACGCCCGCATTACGGCTCTCCGTATAGCGTCAGTTACGTCCCGCTTTCGGGACCTTGGGGCCGTCCTGCGGAGGCATCATGAGAGGCGACTGCACGCTCGCCGTTCTGGGGGGACTCATGGTGTTCGCGGACGCCCCCGACGTGGTGGCGCCGGCGTCCTTGGGGGTGGCGCCGGCGTCCACCACGCGCACGCGCGCGTCTGCTTGACGCCGCGACCGCCTCCGGACAGGCTGTGAGGATCCCCTCACCGCTGCCGGAGGCGTTTCGTGTCCGAGGAATCCCCCGTGCCCGACAACTCGCGTACGTCCGAGGCGGGCGCGGGGTGGGTCTGCGGGAGGCCCGGCACCTTCAACGAGCTGCTGCCCGAGCGCGTCCCCGACTTCTCCTGGCGGCGCCCCTCGGTGCTGTGGCGGTCCCGCAACGACGTGCTGGCGAAGCTGTTCGGCGACCCGTCCAACGCGATCCGCCGGCGCTGCGTCGCCGCGCTGCGCGAGCGCGGCACCCCGGCCGCGTTCACCGTGCACCGCTCGGCCCCGGAGTTCTCGTTCGCGCTGCTCGGCGACACGGGGGAGGGCGACCGCTCGCAGTACGCGGTGGTGCCCCCGCTGCTGCACGCCGCCGCCGGCACCGACTTCATGATCGTCGCCAGCGACGTGATCTACCCGACCGGCGACTGCGCGCAGTACCCGGACAAGTTCTTCCGCCCCTACCGCGACTACCCGGCGCCGATCTTCGCCGTCCCCGGCAACCACGACTGGTACGACGGCCTGCGCGGCTTCCTGCACGTCTTCTGCGGCCTGGACGCCGACTGCACGCCGCCGCCCTGGCGCGGCGCGCTGGGGTTCGTCCCGCGGCTGCTGTGGCGGCGCCCCGGCGAGGTCGACGCCGCCGCGGTCGCCGCGGCCCGCCGCGAGTACCGGGGCGCGCCCGGCCAGCACGCCGTCCAGCCGGGACCGTACTGGGCGATCGACACGCCGTCGCTGCGCATCATCGGCATCGACACCGGGATCACCGGCGTGCTCGACCGCGACCAGGGCCGCTGGCTGCGCGAGGTCTCCGGCGGCCCGAAGCCCAAACTGCTGGTGACCGGGAAGCCGCTGTACGTGGACGACGACCACCGGCCGGGGGCGATCGAGGGCGGCGGGACGGTCGACGAGATCGTCCGGGATCCGGCCCACCACTACGTCGCCGCGATCGGCGGCGACATCCACAACTACCAGCGCTACCCGCTGCGGACCGGCGACGGCCGCACGATCCAGTACATCGTCTCGGGCGGCGGCGGCGCGTTCATGCACGCCACCCACACGATCCCGCGCACGCACGTCGTCGAGGAGAACGAGTTCCGCTGCTACCCGCTGCGCGGCGACTCCCTCTCCCGCTACAGCAAGCTCTACGGGCGGTGGCTGCGGCTGCCGAAGCTGTTCGAGCTCACTCCGGAGGAGGCCACCGCCGCCGTCCGGTACCGGCTCGGCATCAGGCCGGGCCGCGGCTACAAGGCCGCCCGGGACGAGGCTCGGCCGCCCCGCCGCGCTCGCTTCGTCGCGGCCGTCCTGGGCGTCCCGCGCGACGGCCGCCGCCGCCCCGGGATCCTGCGGCTGCCGGTGCACCGGCTCCCGCAGCGCTTCCGCTCCGAGCTCGCCGACTGGGACAGGCCGCCCTTCTTCAAGAGCTTCCTGCGCCTGGACGTGACGGAGTCGCGGCTGCGCATCCGCTGCTTCGCCGCGACGGGCTGCGGCGACCACGAGACGGACCCGCCGTGCGAGGACGAGGTGACGATTCCGCTGCGGTAGCCCGAAAATCTGGAGAAGTCGCCCGCAAAGTGGCCAAAGTCGGCGATTTGCTCCCGCGACGTGGCCCAATGCCGTTACAGTCTTGGGCTCAGCCTTACGGGTGAACGGTAACGGACGGTCGGCCGGAAAACGACCGCGTCCCACAGGAAGAGCGAACTCGATGAGTTACCCCCAGCAGGGCCAGGGCCAGCCGCAGCAGCAGGCCTACCAGGGCGGCTACGCGCCCGCACCGGCGCAGCAGGGCGGCGCCCCCGCCGCCGTCGGCGCGGGCCTCAACATGAAGCGCCGCAACCCGGTCGGAGCCTGGCTCGGCCTGCCCATCATCACCTTCGGCATCTACGGCCTGGTCTGGTTCTTCAAGGTCCACGACGAGCTGCACCGCTTCGACCGCCGCATCGACAACGCCGCCACCAACGCGCTGCTGTCCATGCTGTTCGGCGCCATCACGCTCGGCATCTGGCCCCTGATCATGTACGTCAAGCTCGGCGGCCGCATCGCCGAGGCCCAGCGCGCCGCCGGCCTCCAGCCGAGCTGCAGCGGCGGCATGGGCTTCCTGCTCGGCATCTTCGGGTTCGGCGTGCTGTACTACCAGATCCAGCTGAACAAGGTCGTCGACCGCTACGGCGACACCCCGGCCGGCCAGCAGGTCTCCCTGGTCGCTTAAGCATGTGAACCCGGACGGCTACGGCCCTGGCCGTCCGGGCGAGACTCGCGGGACCCCTTCGCGCGCACCCGTCGCGGAGGGGTCCTTCGCGTGCGCGGTTCCGCGTGCGCGGTTCTGTCGGTGGGGGCGAGCACAATGAGCGGGTGAGGATCGCGGTCGCCGCCGGAGCCGGCGGCGGGGGCACGCTGCGGACGCTCGGCGAGGACGGGGCGCCCGCCGCACCCGCGCGCGACGTCCCTGACCTGGTCGCCGCCATCGCCGAGCAGGAGCGGGCCGCCGCGCCGCGCTGGGTGTGGCCGGCCACCGCCCGGCTCTACCCGCGGCTGCTCGACGCGGGCGTGCGGGTGGCCCGCTGCCACGACCTCGAACTGGTGGAGAGCCTGCTCCTCGGCCACGCCGGGCGGTACGGGGAGCCGTGCTCGGTGCGGGCGGCCTGGGCGCGGCTGCGCGGCGAGCCCGTCCCGCCGGACCGCCCGCCCCCCGACGAGCCGGCCCCGCAGGCGTCGCTGTTCGACGACGAGCTGTTCGACGGCGAGCCGTTCGGCCGGCGGGCGGGGCGCGACGCGCCCGCCGACGACATCGCGCAGGTCGTCGCGGTGCACGCCGCCCAGCAGCGCGCCATCGCCGGGCTGGACGGCTTCGCGCTGCTCGCGGCGGCCGAGTCGGCGGGCGCGCTGGTGGCGGCCGAGCTGCGGCACGACGGGCTGCCCTGGTCGGCCGAGGAGCACGACGCGCTGCTCACCGAGCTGCTCGGGCCGCGCCCCACCGGCGGGCTCCGCCCCCGCAGACTGCAGGAACTCGCCGACCGCATCAGCGCCGCCTTCGGCGCCCGGGTCCACGTCAACCCAGACTCCCCGGCGCAGATCATCAAGGCGTTCGCGAGCGCGGGGCTGCCGATCGCGTCCACCCGCGCGCACGTGCTCAAACGGCTCGACCACCCGGCCGTCCCGCTGCTGCTGGAGTACAAGGAGCTGTCGCGCCTGCACACCGCGCACGGCTGGGCCTGGCTCGACACCTGGGTGAAGGACGGCCGGTTCCGCCCCGAGTACGTGGTCGGCGGCGTGGTGTCCGGGCGGTGGGCGACGAGCGGCGGCGGCGCGCTGCAGATCCCGCGCGTGCTGCGCCGGGCCGTCGTCGCCGACCCCGGCTGGTCGCTGGTCGTCGCGGACGCCGCCCAGCTCGAACCCCGCGTGCTCGCCGCCCTCGCGGGCGACCGCGCGTTCACCGAGGCCGCCGCGCACGGCGACCTTTACGCGGCCCTGTCCGACGCCTTCCACGACGACGGCGACGGCGGTCTCAGCGCGCGCGCCAAGGCCAAGCTCGCGCTGCTGTCGGCGATGTACGGCGGCGGGACGGGCGAGGCGGTGCAGCTCCTCGCCGTCCTCAAGCACCGGTTCCCCGACGCGTTCGAGTACGTGGAGGCGGCGGCGCGGGCGGGGGAGCGGGGGCGGCTCGTCCGGTCCCGGCTCGGCCGCACCTGCCCGCCGCCGTCCGCCGGGTGGCGGGAGCTGACGGCGGCGGGCGACGGCGACGGCGAGGAGCCCGGCGACCGGCGGGGCGCGGCGGCGCAGGCGCTGCGCAGCCGGGGCCGGTTCACCCGCAACTTCGTCGTCCAGGCCACGGCCGCCGACTGGGCGCTCGCGCTGCTCGGCTCCCTCCGCCGCCGCCTCACCGCCCTCGGCGCGGCGTCCGCCGGCACCGGCGCTCCCCGGCTGGTGTTCTTCCAGCACGACGAGGTCATCGTGCACACGCCCGCCGGGCTGGCCGGCGAGGTCGCCGAGGCGGTGCACGCGGCGGCGGGGGAGGCGCGGCGGCTGCTGTTCGGCGACACCCCCGTCGTCTTCCCGATGGAGATCGCCGTGGTCGACCGCTACGCCGACGCCAAGTGAGCCGCCAGCGCGCGGACGGTGTTGGCCGCGGCGAACGCGTGCCCCCGCGCGTTCAGGTGCAGCTGGTCGGAGCTGTAGATGCCGGGGTCGGCGGCGACCGGGTGGTCCGGCGGGTTGTGCGCGTGGCAGGCGCCCAGCTCGGCGGCGACGTCGGCGGTCAGCGCGGCCAGCCGGCGGGTGCGGGCCGACATGACCTCCCGGTAGCGGGCCGGGCCGAGTCCGGCGACCGTGATGTCCAGCAGCCCGATCGTGACGACGTCGGCCCCCGCCGCGCGGAACGCGGAGATCATCGCGGCCAGCTCGCGCCGCACCCCGTCCGCGTCGAACTCGGGGCGCAGCATGTCGTTGCCGCCGGCCACCACGAACGCCAGGTCGGGCTTGAACGCCAGCGCCGGTTCGAGCTGCGCGGCGCGGACCTCGGCGGCGACCAGGTCGCGGCGGCCGAGGTTGAGCGCGGTGAACCCCGGTGCCACCGCGCCCAGCGCCTCCTCGACGCGGTCCGTCCACGACAGGTCGCGGTAGCCGGGCACGGGTTCGCGGACGCCCTGCGCGACGCTGTCCCCGATCGTCACCATCCGCCGCCACGGCGCGCCGGCCAGCATCGCGGCGGCCTCGGCGGCGGGCAGGACGGCCGGGTCGGTCCACTCCGACAGCACGGTCTCGGTCATGAGGTCTCCTTCGGTGAGGCGCCGCTCCGGAGGGTCAGCGGCAGTCCCGCGAGGACCGCGCCGGCGGCGGCCAGCGTGCAGAACAGGTAGACGGCGGTGTAGTCGTCGTGCACCGCCCGAGCGGGCAGCATCGCGGCGAGCACGGCGATGCCGAGCGCGCCGCCGAGCTGGCGCGCGGTGGTGTTGAGGCCGGTGGCGCCGGCGAACCGCAGCGGGCCGACCGACAGCGCGGCGGCCGAGGCGGTGCCGGTGGTGAGCATCCCCATGCCGGTCCCGACGAGGAGGCCGACGGGGAGCCAGAACGTGAGGAAGTGCGGGTCGGCGGGCAGCGACACGACCGTCCAGATCCCCGCCGCGACCATGATGGACGCGCCGCCCACCACGGCGGGCCGCACGCCGATGCGGCCGGTGAGGCGGCCCATCAGGATCGCCGCCGCGGTGGCGGTGAACGCGCCGGGCGTCGAGGCGAAGCCCGCCTTCAGGATCGAGTAGTCCCATTCGGAGGTCAGGTACAGCACGCCGAGCAGCAGCCACGAGTACAGGGCCGTCCCGTACAGGAACGAGGCGGCGTTCGCGACGGCGAACTGCCGGTTGCGCCACAGCGAGATCTCCAGGGCCGGCACCGGGTGCCGCGCGGACCGCCAGAGCGCCAGCGCGACGAGCGCCGCGCCGCCGAGCAGCAGCGCGAGCGTGCGGGCGTCCGTCCAGGACCAGTCCTGGGTCTGCGTCACGCCGAGCGCGACGCCGCCGATGCCGGCGCCGAGCAGGACCGTCCCGGCGAGGTCGGGGAGCCGTCCGGCGCCGCGCGCGGCGCGCGGCAGCCGCAGCCCGCCGAGCAGCATCGCCAGGCCGACCGGCAGGTTGATGACGAACAGCGACCGCCAGCCGAACTGGTCGACGAGGACGCCGCCGAGGCCGGGGCCGATCGCGGCGGCGAACGCGCCCGCCGCGCTCCACAGGCCGATGGCGCCCGCGCGCCGGTCGGCGGGGGTGTCGTGCAGCAGCAGGGCGAGGGACGCGGGGATCAGCGCGGCGGCCGCGGCGCCCTGGACGCCGCGCGTCGCGAGCAGCACGGGCACGTTCGGCGCCAGCGCGCAGGCCAGCGAGGCGAGCGTGAACAGCCCGGCGCCCCACAGGTACAGCGCCCGCCGGCCGACCAGGTCGGCGAGCCGGCCCGCGGGGGCGAGCAGCGCCGCGAACAGCGCCGCGTACAGGGTGATCACCCAGGTGAGGCCGGTCAGCGAGCTGCCCGGGAAGTCGGCGTGCAGGTCGGGGACGGCCAGGTTCGCCACGGTGGCGTCCAGCATGGCCAGGAACGTGGCCCCGGCGGCCAGCCAGGGCACGTCCCGCCGCGCGCCGGCCGCGCGGGGCGGTGCCGCGGTGGTGTCGGCGGTCATGGGGGTCCTCTCCAGAAAAATAAACGAACGGTCGTACACTCTTCTCTCCGGGCCCCCGCCGTCAAGGGGGCGGGCGCCTTGACTTTGCACGAACGGTCGTGCAGATTTATCGGGTGACGACGGACGGACGGCTCCTGAAGGGCGAGCAGACCCGCAACGAGATCCTCTGCCGGGCCGCCGACATCGCCTCGGCGGAGGGCCTGGAAGGGCTGTCGATCGGCCGCCTGGCGACCGAGCTGCGGATCAGCAAGAGCGGGGTGTTCACGCACTTCGGCTCCAAGGAGGAGCTACAGCTCGCCACCGTCCGCAAGGCGGTGAAGCTGTTCCGCGAGCACGTGGTCAAGCCCGCCCTCGCCGCGCCGGAGGGCCTGCCCCGCGTCCGCGCGCTCCTGGACGCCTGGCAGCGCTACCAGCGCGAGCCCGTCTTCCCCGGCGGCTGCTTCTTCCACTCGACGATGGCCGAGTTCGACGCCCGGCCCGGCCGCGTCCGCGACGCCATCGCGGCCTCCCAGCGCGACTGGGGGGCCTTCCTGGAGCGCTGCCTCGGCGAGGCGCGCGACCGCGGCGAGCTGGCCGCCTCCACCGACGTCCCGCAGCTGGCCTTCGAACTGGACGCCCTCTGCCGCACCGGCGCGGCCCACGCGCTCCTGTACGACGAGCCCGCCTACCACGACCGCGCGGCGCGGGCCATGGACGCCCGCCTCGCCGCCGTCAGCCCGCCGGCGAGTACGACGGGCGCGCGTTGAGCGCCGCCACGTCGGAGAACGACGTCTGCCGGTAGGCGCCGGTGATCGCGCTCAGCTCCGCGGGGGACAGGACGTCCTCGATCCGCTCGAAGCCCCGCGGCGCGCGTTCGCTCACGGTGTGCAGGATGCGGTCCGCCGGCATGTCCCGGCACGCCAGGACGATCGCGTTGGCCGTCTCGCGGCGCTCCTTCTCGTACGCGAGCAGCCCGTCGGCGGGGTCGTCCGACCGGGCCAGCTCGTGCGCCAGGACGCGGGCGTCGAGGACGGCCTGCGACCCGCCGTTGGAGCCGATCGGGTACATCGGGTGCGCGGCGTCGCCGACCAGGGTGACCCGGCCGAAGGTCCACCGGTCGAGGGGGTCCCGGTCGACCATCGGGTACTCCAGGATCTCCGCCGCGCCGGCCAGCATCGCCGGGACGTCCAGCCAGCCGAACCGCCAGTCCGCGAAGTGGGGGAGCACGTCCCCGAGCCGCCCGGTCCGGTTCCAGTCGGCGGCGCCCGCCGCCCCGTCGCCGGCGACCTTCACCTCGGCGACCCAGTTCAGCAGCGCCCGGCCCCGCCGCTCCGCGCGCATCGAGATCGGGTAGACGACGATCTTGGCCGCGGTGTTGCTGCCCGCCACGGCCAGCGTCCGCCCGGTGAGGAACGGCTCGCCCTCGGTCAGGCCGCGCCACATCCGGATGCCGTTCCACAGCGGGGCCGGCTCGTGCGGGTAGAGCCCGCGGCGGACCGCGGAGTACAGCCCGTCCGCGCCGACCAGCACGTCCGCCGTGACGGTCTCGGCCGTGCCGGACGCGCGGTCGAGCAGCCGCGCCCGCACCCGCGCGCCGTCCTGCTCGAAGCCGTCGAGGGCGGTGCCGGTGCGGACGGACCGCTTCCCGAGGCGCGCCAGCACCGCCTCCAGCAGCGCCATCTGCAGCTCGCCGCGGTGGATGGAGTACTGCGGCCAGTCGTAGCCGAGCGCGCGGCCGCGCGGCTCGCCCCAGATCCGGCCGCCGTACCGGTCGAAGTGCACCATCTCGCCGGTCGGGACGCCGAGCTCGGCCAGCGCGCCGCCGAGGCCGAGCTCGGTCAGCTCGCGGACGGCGTGCGGGAGCAGGTTGATGCCGACGCCGAGCGGCCGCAGCCGGGCGGCCGAGTCGACGACGAGCGCCTCGATGCCCGCCTCGTGCAGGCTCAGCGCGGTGGTGAGCCCGCCGATCCCGCCCCCTGCCACGAGTACGCGCATCGATCACCCTCCGCCGTCACCGCGCGGGCTTGCTGCCCGGCTCCGCCTTGGTCATGATCTCCTCTCCGGCCGCCGTTTCGGAGCCGGCGTCCGCTTCCGGCCCCTCCGCCGCGGCCGTCGTGGCGGCGGGCGCGGCCCCGGGCACCTTGGCGCCGCCGCGGACCAGCCGGCCCACCTCGGCGCGGAGCCGGACGAACTCCGGCAGCCCCCGCGTCTCGATCTGGTCGCGGGTCGACGGCAGCTCGACGCGCAGGTCGGCGTGCACGCGGGCGGGGGCCCGGTTCAGCACCACCACGCGGTCGCCGACGTAGACGCTCTCGTCGATGTCGTGGGTGACCAGCAGGATCGTCATCTTCTCGTTGCGGTGCACCTGGAGGACGAGGTCCTCCAGGTCCTCCCGGGTCTGGGCGTCCACGGAACCGAACGGCTCGTCCATCAGCATCAGCGACGGGCGGTACGCCAGCGCCCGCGCGATCGACACGCGCTGCTGCATGCCGCCGGACAGCTGCCAGGGGTACTTGCGCCCCGCGTCCGGCAGCCCGACCGACTCCAGCGCCCGCTCCGCCGCGGCGCGCCGCTCCGCGCGGGCCATCCCGCGCCGGCGCAGCGGCAGCGCCACGTTGTCGCGGACGGTCAGCCAGGGGAACAGCGACCGGCTGTAGTCCTGGAAGACGACGGCGAGGTCGTCGGGCACGCCGTTGATGGGCGCGCCGTCCAGGGAGAGCGTCCCGCCGGACGGGGCGATCAGCCCGGCGATGCACCGCAGCAGGGTGGACTTGCCGCAGCCGGACGGCCCGACGATGCTGAGCAGCTCGCCGTCCGGGACGGTGAGGTCGAGGCCGTCGAGCGCCAGGTGCCCGTCGGCGTAGGAGTGGGTGAGGCCGGTTATCTGAAGCATCTCAAGGGGCCTTTTCTGTGTCTTTTCCAGTGCGGTTCGTCAGTCGGTGCGGTTCAGCCGGCGAGCCTCTGCGCACCCGTGTGCCAGGCCAGCAGGCGCCGTTCCAGCAGCATGAAGAGGGCGTTGAAGAGGAGGCCGAGGATGCCGAGCATCACGATCGCCGCCCACATCCGCGGCAGCTCGAAGCCGCGCTGGGCGTCGATGAGCTCGGAGCCGATGCCCGCGGTGCTGCCGAACAGCTCGGACAGGACCATGAGGATCAGCGCGAACGACAGCGCCACCCGCAGCCCCGCGAAGATCTTGGGCGCCGCCGCCGGCAGCACGATCGTCAGCAGCCGGCGGACGGGCCCGACGCCGAACACGCGGGCCGTGTCCAGCTGCAGCGGCTCCACGGTGCGGACCCCCTCGGCGGTGTTGAGCAGCACCGGCCACACCACGCCGAACGCGATCGTGACGACCTGCATGGTCGCGCCGAGCTGGAACACCATGATGAAGAACGGGACCAGCGTCGGCGGCGGCACCGCCCGCAGGAACTCCAGCACCGGGTTCAGCAGGTCGTTGAGGACCGCCGAGCGCCCGATCGCCGCGCCGACCGCGACGCCGGCGGCGCCCGCGGCGGCCCACCCGATGAACAGGTGGGTCAGGCTCGTGGCGAAGTCGTCCATCGCCTGGTCGGTGAGGAACAGGTGCGACGCGGGGCCGCCGAACCACAGCTCGCGCAGCGTCCGGGCGATCGTCGTGGGCGGCGGGAAGTAGGTCTCCTCCACCGCCCGCGTCCCGACCTCCCACAGCACGGCGGCGACGGCGACCAGCCAGACGCGCTCGGCGAACCCGCGCGCCGCCCGCGCCGCCCCGGCGCCCGGCCTCCGCGCGGGGCGCACCGCGCGCGCCTCGGTGCTCGCGGCGCTCATGCGGCGGCCTCCGCGCGGGCGGAGTCCCAGCGGAACGCGACGCGCTGCAGGCCGAGCAGGCCCGCGTTGGCGAGCAGGCCGAGGACGCCCGCCCAGCACGCCCCCGCCAGCAGCAGGTCGGTGCGGCCTCCGCCGGACTGGGTCTCGCTCAGGTAGATGCCCACCCCGTCGACCCCGCCGGCGTACAGCTCGGTGCTGATCACGACGATGAGGGCGACGGACGCGGCGATCCGGACGCCGGTGGCGATGAACGGCGCCGCGCTCGGCAGCGACACCCGCCACAGGACGGCCGGCGTCCCGAACCCGAAGGCGCGCAGGCTGTCCTTGGCCAGCGGGTCGACGTCGCGGAGCGCGTACAGGGTGTTGATGAGGATCGGCCACAGGCACGCGTAGAAGATCAGCGACATCTTCATCCGGGTGGGGTCCGCGAACAGGATGAGGGCGAGCGGGATCAGCGCGACCGACGGGATCGGCCGCATCAGCTCGACCAGGACCCGGGCCGCGGTGCCGAGCAGCGGCACCGAGCCGAGCAGCACGCCCAGCGGCACCGCCACGAGCACCGCCAGCGCGAGGCCGCCGAGCCACGCCCGCAGCGTGGCCCCGACGTCCACCAGGAACTCCCCGTCCACCGCCAGCCGCCCCGCCTCCCGCAGGATGGTGGTCGCCGGGGGCAGCGCGGCCGGGTCGACGAGACCGGTACGGCTCAGGGTCTCGATGACGGCGGCCACGCCGACCGCCCCGGCGGCACCGAGAACGATCCTGCGGGGTCTCATGGGGTCTGCGCGATGAACGACGTGGCGTCGATGGGCTTGTCCACGTACTGGAACTCGCTCATCAGGTCGGCCACGCGCTGCAGGGCGGCGGCGTCCAGCGACGTCGGGTAGGTCCCCATGCTCATCGACGCCGCCACCTTCGCGTTGATGCCCTTGGCGTAGGTCGGCAGGACGGCCTCGACCACCTTGCGGTCGGCGGCCATGCCCTGCGCCTTCTGGAGCGCGCGCTGGAACGCCGCGACGGTCTTCGGGTTCTCCTTGACGAACTTCTCCGTCGCGGCGTACCCGGCGATCGGCAGGTCGGCGGTCTTGCCGGTGGCGAGGTCGGCGACCATCCGCGCGCCCATCGACTCCGCCATCTGGGTGCCGAACGGCTCGATCGCCTGGACGGCGTCCACGCTCTCGGACTTCAGCGCCTGCTCCATCGCCGGCGGCGCGACCTCGACGAACTCCTTGTCCTCGTCGAACCGCACCCCCGCCGGCGTCCCCGCCGCCCGGATCAGCAGGGTGCTGATGTTCCGCTTGGTGTTGACGGCGATCTTCTTGCCCGCCAAGTCGTTGATCGTCTTGTACGGGGAGTCGCCGCGCACCATCAGCGTGTGGGTCTTGGACGCGCTCCGGAACCCCTCCGCGACGATCTTCGGCTTGAAGCCCGGGTCCTTGGTGCCGGCCGTGAACAGGGAGACGTAGTTGCCGAAGCTGAAGTCGAGCCGGCCGCTCTTCAGCAGCGGGATGCCCGCCGCGCCGCCCTGGATGACCTGCGTCTTCACGGTGAGGCCCTCGGCCTTGAACAGTCCCTTGTCGATGGCCAGCTGGACCGGCGCGGTGTCGGCGACGGTCATGGTGCCGAGGGTGATCTCGGACTGCTCCAGGCCGTTGGCGGACTTCGGCTCGTCGGAGCCGCCGCAGGCCGCGGCGGCGAGGGCGAGCACGGCGGCGAGCGCGCCGCCGAGCACCGCGCGTCGGGGGTGGGGTACGGACATGGGGGTTGCTCCAATGTGACGGGGGTGATGGAGGTCCGCTAAGGAGTAGACCCGTACATTGCGGAATTGTCTGCCATGACACTCACATCGAGAAGGAACGGACCGTCGTACTCGAGCGCCTCGGCCATCGCGGCGTCCAGGTCGGCGGCACTCGTGACGGCCCGTCCCGCGCAGCCGTGCCCCCGGGCCACGGCGGTGAAGTCGATGCCGGTGACGTCGGCGCCGACGATGTCCTCGATGCCGATCCGGCGGCCGAGCGCCCGGACCGCGCCGTAGCCCCCGTTGTTGAGGACGATCACCGTCATCGGCAGCCGGTGCTGGGCGGCCGTCCACAGCGCCTGCACCGAGTACATGATCGCGCCGTCGCCGAGGACGCAGACGATCCGCTCGCCGGATCCGGCCAGGGCGCGCCCGACCGCCATGGGCAGGCTCCAGCCGAGCGATCCGCTGCCCATCGTGTAGAACCCGCCGGGCCGCGTCACGGGGAGCCGCGCGTGGAACATGTCCCGGTGGCTCGGGCACTCCTCCACGACGACGGCGTCCTCGGGCATCCGCTCCCGCAGCGTCTCGATGACCAGCGACGCGTCCATCGGGTCGGAGACCGGCGGCTTCGCCAGGCGCGGCCGCGGCTCCGGCGCCCGCCGGTCGGCCTTGTCGACCCGTTCGAGCAGGCCGGTGATCCCCGTCCGGAGGGTGGTGAGGACGCCGACGCCGACCGGGGCCCACGCCAGCTGGTCGGGGTCGCAGTCGAAGTGGAACAGCCGCGTCCCCTCGGGCAGGAACGGCCCCTCGCTGTGCACGTGGTAGTTGAACACCGGCGCGCCGAGCACGAGCACGACGTCGTGCCCCTCCAGCCGCCGGGCGAGCTGGTCGCGGACGGGCGGCAGGAAGCCCTGGAACAGCGCGTGGTCCTCGGGGAAGCCGGACCGGCCCGACAGCGGGCTGATCCACACCGGCGCGCCGACGCGCTCGGCGAGGTCGACCACGAGCGGGAGCGCGTCCTCGTCCTCGACGCCCGAGCCGACGATGATGACGGGCCGCTCGGCGCCGTTCAGCGCGTCGGCCGTCTCGGCGAGCGCCGCCGGGTCGGCGGTGAAGCCGCCCCGGATCTCGCGGTGCGGGACGGGTTCGGCGGGCCGGTCCCAGTCGTCCTCCGGCACCGACAGGAAGACCGGGCCGCGGGGCGGCGTCATGGCCGTCCGGTACGCCTCGGCGAGCGCGGCCGGCACGTCCTCGGGGCGGGCGGGCTGCCGGCTCCACTTCACGTACGGGCGGGGGAACTGCTCCGGCTCGTCGGCGCCGAGGAAAGGCCGGGTCGGCAGCATCGCGCGGGTCTGCTGCCCCGCGACGATGACCAGGGGCACCCGGTCGCGGTGGGCGGTGAAGACCGCGCCGAGCGCGTTGCCCACCCCGCCGGCGGAGTGCAGGTTGACCAGGGCGGCGTTGCCGGTGCCGATGGCGTGGCCCGCCGCCGCGCCCACCGCCACGATCTCCTGCAGCCCGAGCACGTACTCGAAGTCGGCGGGGAAGTCGCGCAGCATGCGCAGCTCGGTGGAGCCGGGGTTGCCGAAGACGGTCGTCATCCCGACCCGCCGGCAGTAGTCGAACACCGCGTCCCGGACCGTGAGTTCCGTCGTCATTCATCTGCCTTTCGCGCCCCGCGGTGCCAGCGGAGCGTGCGCCGCTCCACCGCGAGCAGGATGGTGTTGAACAGGTAGCCGAGGATGCCGAGCAGCACGATCACCGACCAGATGGTCGGGAGGTCGGACTGGCTCTGCGCGTTCGTCAGCTCGAAGCCGAGCCCGTCGGAGGTGCCCGGCAGCAGCTCGGAGAAGACCATCAGGATGAGGCCGAGCGACAGCGCCAGCCGCAGCCCCGCGAAGATCTTCGGCAGCGCCGCGGGGATGATGAGGAACCGGATCCGCTCCGCGGCCGACAGCCGGAACACCTCGGCCGTGGCGGCCTGCGTCTTGTCCACGCTGCGGACCCCGTCCACGGTGTTGAGCAGGACGGGCCAGACGGCGCCGAAGACGATCGAGGCGATCTGCATCTGGGTGCCGAGGTCGAACAGCACGATGAAGACCGGCACCACCGTCGGCGGCGGGATCGCGCGCGCGAACTGCAGGATCGGGTCGAGGTAGGCGAGCACGCGCTCGGACCGGCCGATGGCGATGCCGAGCACGACGCCGGCCACCACCGACAGCAGCAGCGCGACGGCCATCCGGCTCAGGCTCGGCGCGATGGAGTCGCCGGCGTCCCCGCCGAAGTACAGGTGCGCGGCCGGGCCGGAGAACCACATCTCCCGCATCCGTCCGACGATGTCGGACGGGGGCGGGAAGAACGGGCTCTCGGCGATCCGGGTCGCGGCCTCCCAGCCGGCGATGAGGACCGCCAGCGGGAGCGCGCGGTGCAGCAGGCCGCGGACCAGCCGGCCCGCGACGCCGCGCGGGCGCGCGGCCCGCACGGTGAGGGCGGCCGCCGTCACGATGCACCACTCCCCTGTGCCTTGTGCCACCGGAACGCGCGGTTCTCGGCCTGCACCAGCACCATGTTGATGATCAGTCCGATGGTGCCGGCCCACACGGTGCCGGCGAGGACGTCGGTGTTGCCGTCCGGCACGGTGCCGGCCTGGGCGATGAACATGCCGAGGCCGTCGCCGAACCCGGAGAGGATCTCGGTGCTGACGGCGAGGATCAGCGCGATCGCCGCGGCGAGCCGCACGCCGGTCGCGATGAACGGGGCGGCGCTCGGCAGCGAGACCTTCAGCAGCACCTGCCACCGGCTGAAGCCGAAGGTGCGCAGCGTCTCCTTCGCCGTCGGGTCGACGTCGTGCAGCCCGTACATGGTGTTGAACAGGATCGGCCAGCTGGAGGCGTAGACGATGAGCGGCACCTCCATGCTGAGGCCGGAGCCGAGCAGCAGCCCGGCCAGCGGGATGAGCGCGACCGACGGGATCGGGCGCAGGAACTCCACGATGGCCCGGACCGCGGTGTTCACCGCGGGGACGCTGCCGAGCAGCAGCCCGAGCGGGACCGCGATGGCGATCGCGATCAGCATGCCGAGCGCCCACGCGGTGAGCGTGACGCGCACGTTGAACAGGAAGTCGGAGTCGCCGAACAGCTCGACCGCGCGTGCGGTCACGGTGGAGGCCGGCGGCAGATAGGAACGGTCCACAATCCCGGCTCTGCCGAGCAGCTCGCTCGCCAGGAACAGGACCGCCACCCCGGCGGCCCCCCGCGCCCACTTGCCGGGACGCGAGAGGCCACGGGGTGGCGTCGTCTGGTGTGCCATGGGGGAATCAGTGCTCGCCGGTCAGGACGTCGGCTGGAACAGGACGGACTTCATGTCGGGCTTCTGCTTGAGCAGGCCCGCCGTCAGCATGAGGTCCACGGTCCGCTGCATGCGGGTGGTGTTCAGCGAGGTCGGGTAGCCCGGCAGCGTGATGACGCCGGCGACCTTCGCGTCGATCTTGGTGTAGGTGGGCAGCGCCTGCTCGACGACCTTGCGGTCGCCGGTGGCGAGCTTCTGCGCCTTGATGATGGCCCGCTGGAACGCCGCGGCCGTCTTCGGGTTCTTCTGGGTGAACTCCTGGGTGCTGACGTAGCCGCTGATCGGCAGGTCGGTCACCGGCTCGGAGCCGCCGTCGACGGCCACCCGCGCGCCGAGCTTCTTCTCGGTGTCGGAGGTGAAGGGCTCCACGGCGTGGATCGCGTCGACCTGGCCCTTCTCCAGGGCGGTCGCCATCTGCGGGAAGGGCACCTGCACGTACTCGATCTTGGAGGCGTCGACGTTGTTGGCCTTCAGGATCGCGTCCAGCGTCAGCGACTGGATGTTGTTCAGGATGTTGACCGCGACCTTCTTGCCCTCCAGGTCCTTGGGGGTCTTGATCTTGGAGTCGGACTTGACCAGCAGGTCGAAGGTGTGCGAGGCCAGCGTCGCGCCCTCGGCGACCACGCTCAGCTTGAGCGTGCCCTTCTCGTTGGCCTGCAGGAACGACACGTAGTTGGCGCCGGCGATGACGTTCACGTCGCCCTTGATCAGCGCCGGGATGGCCTGGGTGCTCTGCTGGACGGGCTTGATCTCGACCTTGAGGCCCTCGGCCTCGAACAGCTTCTGCTTCTGGGCGATGTAGACCGCCACGTTGTCGGCCAGCGGGAGGGCCGCCACCGTCATCGTGTCCTTCTCCAGACCCTGGCCGCCCGAGGCGGAGTCGTCGGAGTCGCCGCAGCCCGCCGCGGCGGACAGGACCAGGGCGAAGGCACTGACCAGTGCTGAAAGACGGAGGGATTGCCGCATGGGCACTCCTTAACTCGCGGGGGAAGTTGCTTCGGCGGGGCCGCCGGTCGGGACTTGTGAGCCAGGGGAACGACTGTAGCCACCGCACCGCCACGCCTGAAGATCACGTTCGAGGGAGGGTATCGCGAAGTGTGCGACTTGAGTGGTTTGGCTCCGAATTGCGTGACTTTCTTGTGTCCTGGCGGCCGGTGTCCGGACGGCTCCCGCCGCTCCCCGGCCGCCGGGAAGGGTCCCCTGGTCGAGCCGCCGCCGCCCGCCGGCGGACGTCCCGGCCGCGGGCGCCGGGACGCCCGGAACCCCGCAGGGCTGCGGGTTCCCGCGTTGTCGAATATGGCGTCCAATGGCGCGCCGAAGTCACCGGGGCATTCCCGGAGGGCCTGATTGGACGCCGCCGGTGACAATCCAGCGCCATTCCAATTCGGAGAGTAACTGGTCACGGTCCGGTTGCGATGTACTTTCCCCTTCCGTTCACCGAAAGGAATGGAGTCATCAGCCGATGTTACGGTGCGTGACCGGTGTATTGCGGTACGCGCCGACACCGTCCGTGATCGTCCATGCTCAGGAAAACGGACATATGGGTATAAAGTCACGATCGCTCCATTGGTCTATAACCGCTGACCTATGGTCCTTTGCGGCCTATCCGGGAATGTGCTGCAATGTCGTGCGCCGAGGGTGGAGGTGAGGTCGCTTTAACCCTGCGCGCCTATGAGGCCACGGAGAGTGCGACATCGTGTGGAGAGGGTGTTAGCGGCGGATGCAACCAAGCGACGAAGGTCGCGACGGTCCTCGACCAGGTAACGTCGAGGTTCAGTCGGACCGTTCGACACGGTCAGGCAGCAGGCTGAGCCTGCGGAACTGGCGTGTGCCACAGCGGCTGATCGTGCTGGTCCTGGTTCCGACGGTCGCCGCCGTCGTGCTCGCCGGGGTGCGCATCTCCAGCTCCCTCAGCGAGGCGGAGGCGTACGGGCGGGTCGAGCAGATGGCCGAGCTGGGCGAGGGGATCACCCGGTTCGTGCAGGAGTTCGCGGCCGAGCGCGACATGGCCGTCGAGTACAGCGCGGCCGGCCGCGCCGGCGCGCTGCTGCCGGAGCTGCAGGCCCAGGAGCGGCGGACCGACGCCCAGGTCGCGGCGGTGCGGTCGGCCGCGAACGCGATCGACGGCTCCTACGGCTCGGAGGCCGTCCGCGACGCCCGCGCGGTGCTCAGCCGGCTGGACGGGATCACGGCCCTGCGCTCCCTGGTCGTCGGTACCAAGGTGCCGGCCTTCATCGTGCTGCAGAAGTACACCGGGGCCGCCAACGAGCTGATCGCGGTCCTCGACGGTATCTCCCAGAACGCGGCCGACGACCGGCTCGCGGAGGCGAGCCGGGCCCTCGGCGCCCTCGCCCGCGCCAAGGAGGCGGTCTCGCGCGAGCGGGCCCTGCTCCTCGTCGGCGCGCGGTCCCGCCAGCTGGCGGCCGACGAGCTGAACGAGCTCCGGGCGGCGCGCGCGCAGGAGGACAGCGAGCTCGCCGCCTTCCGCGACTCCGCGACGCTGGAGCAGGTCCAGCTGTACGAGGACACCGTCGTCGGCACCAAGATCGACCAGGCCCGGCTGCTGCGGCAGCGCGTCATCTCCGGCGTCGCCACCACCGGCGGGCCGCTGTCGCGCACGCTCGGCACCGCGCGCTCGCCCAAGCTGCTCCGCGACTCGATGACCAGCATGATCGACAAGATGCGCGAGGTCGAGACGCGGCTGGCGAGCGACATCAGGGCCAGGAGCGACGACAGGGGCGCGGCGGCCCGGACGTCCTCGATCACCGACGCGGTCATCATCGCCGCGCTGCTGGCCATCGTGCTGCTGATCACGGTCGTGATGGCGCGGTCGCTGGTGCGGCCGCTGCGCCGGCTGCAGGTCGGCGCGCTGGACGTCGCCAGCACCCGGCTGCCCGGGCTGGTCGACCGGCTGCGCGATCCGGAGGCCGCCGCCGGCGGCATCGAGGTCGAGCCGATCGACATCGACTCCACCGACGAGATCGGCCAGGTCGCGCGGGCCTTCGACGAGGTCCACCGCGAGGCGGTCCGGCTCGCGGCCGACGAGGCCGTCCTGCGCGGCAACATCAACGCGATGTTCGTCAACCTCTCCCGGCGCAGCCAGTCGCTCATCGAGCGCCAGCTGCGGCTGATCGAGGAGCTGGAGCAGAGCGAGCGCGACGAGGAGCAGCTCGCCAGCCTGTTCCGGCTGGACCACCTGGCGACCCGCATGCGGCGCAACTCGGAGAACCTCCTCGTCCTCGGCGGCCAGGAGCAGGTGCGGCGCTGGAACAAGCCCGTCCCGCTCATCGACGTCGTCCGGGCGTCGCTGTCCGAGGTGGAGCAGTACGAACGGGTCGCGCTGCGGGTTCAAGGCGACATGGCGGTCACCGGCCCCGTCGTCAACGACCTCGTCCACCTGCTGGCCGAGCTGGTGGAGAACGCCACCGCGTTCTCCTCCGAGCACACCAAGGTCACCGTCTCCGGGCAGATGCTCAGCGGCGGCGGCTGCATGCTGCAGATCACCGACAACGGCGTGGGCATGTCGCCCGAGGAGCTGGAGCAGGCCAACTGGCGGCTCGCGAACCCGCCGGTCATCGACTTCTCCGCGGCCCGCCGCATGGGCCTGTTCGTGGTCGGCCGCCTGGCCGTCCGGCACGGCATCCGGGTCGAGCTGCGCGCCGCCCAGGGCGGCGGGCTCACCGCCTTCGTCGTGCTGCCGGACGCCGCGATCAGCGCCGGCGAGTCCGGCGGCATCGGCGCCCGCGGGCTCGGGCCCCGCGAGTCCGGCTCGCACGGCCAGCTCTCCCCGCTCACCGCGACGGCCGCCGACCGGCCCGCCGCGGCGGGCGGCGCGTTCCGGCAGGACGGCTACGGGGCCGCCGGGTCGCCGATGGGCGCCCCGTCCGGCGGGACCGGCGGGCACCCCATGGTCGGCGGCGGCACCGGGCCGCTGCGCTCGCTCCGCGGCGGCACCGACGCCCAGCCGATCATCGGCGAGACCGGCCCGATCCCGGTCGGCGGCTTCTCCGGCACCGACGCCCAGCCGGCGGTGCCGCCGCCCATCGAGCGGCGCCCGCCGCGCGACCGGCTCCGGGCGCAGGAGACCCGCCCGCCGGCGGACGACCCCTACCAGCCCGGCGACCGGCAGCCGCCGCGCCGGCCGGGCGAGCTGCCCATCCGCGAGCCGGGGGCGAACCTGCCCGACCGCCCGTCCGACGACGGCGCCCCGAACGGGCTGTTCCAGCCGCGCGGCGAGCGCCCGCAGGAGCCCGCCGCGCCCGCCGCCCCCGCCCCCGGCACGGCCGGGAGCAACGGCGCCGGCTACCGGCCGGGCGGCCGCACCGGCCCGCAGTCCGTCGTCCCGGAGGCGCAGCCGGCGGTGCCGGAGCCGCGCTCCGCGCGCCAGATCCCGTGGGAGACCGGGCCGCTGCCGGTCGAGTCGCTCCCGGCGGCCGACGGCTACGCCTACTCCGACGGCGCGGCGCCGGCCCCGATGGAGGAGTACGCGCCGGAGCCGCCCGCTCCCGAGCCCGCCATGCGGGCCGCGGCGCCGCCGGCCGAGCCGGCGGGTCCGCCGCGGATGCCCGAGCGGTCGCCCATCTTCGACGCGATGCAGTCCGAATGGTTCCAGCGCAGGTCCGGAGGGTCGTCCGGGGAGGATCCGGTGAAGGGTTGGGAATCGCCCGCGGACGCGGGGTTCCGCGCCGCCGAGGCCGCCCGGCGGCCGGTGGCGACGTCCCGAACGAACGTGGGGCTCCCGAAGCGGGTGCCCGGCAAGAACCGCGTGCCCGGAGCGGTCGGCCGCACCCCCGCGGGGGCCGCGCCGCCGCCGGCGGCGCCGCCGCAGGGAGGCCCGTTGCCGGGCGGGACCGGCCCGGTGCAGTCTGTGCAGGGACAGCGGCCCCCGGCGCCGCAGGGACCGCAAATCCCCGGCCAGGAGGGTCCCGGCCAGTCGGCCGACGTGGTACGCAGCCGTTTCGCGAGCCTGCAGCGCGGCGTCCACCGGGGACGCAACGAGGCTCGAGGCACAGGAACTTCAGGTGAGGCGCCGTCACAGGGTGACGGCGAGACAGGAGGCACGCGGTGAGCGGGCAGGATCTCAACTGGTTGGTGACGAACTTCGCCGACCGTGTCGCGAAGGTCGCGCACGCCGTCGTGGTCTCCTCGGACGGGCTGCCGATGGCGTACTCGTCGGGGTTCCCGCCCGAGCGCGCCGACCAGCTGTCGGCGATCGCCTCGGGGCTGATGAGCCTCACCCAGGGCGCGGCGAAGATCTTCGACGCGGGCGGGGTGAACCAGACCGTCGTCGAGATGGACCGCGGGCTGCTGTTCGTCATGTCCATCACGAACGGGTCGGTGTTCGCGGTGCTGGCGGCCCCGGACTGCGACCTCGGGCTGGTCGCCTACGAGATGACGCTGCTGGTCGAGCGGGTGGGCCGGGCGCTGACCCCCGCGCTGCGCACCCAGGAGCAGCAGCCGCCCTACTCCGGGCCGTCCGTGACCGAGATGGGCGCAGGCCCCGCCCGCTATTGATCGTGACTGACTCTGACGGAGGTCGGCGACATGGATCGAGGCAGTCACTACGGAGGCGCCCCCGGCGGGCCGGGCGGCTCCGGACGCTGGCCCGGTGACCAGGGCCGGGCGCCGGGCCGCCCGCCCGAGCGGGACGAGGGCGAGGGCAGTTCGCTGGTGCGCCCCTACGCCGTCACCGGGGGGCGCACGAAGCCGCGCTACGACCTGGCCATCGAGGCGCTGGTCACCGCCGCGCCCTACCCGCCCCGGGACGTGGCCGTGCTGACCCCCGAGTACCGGGCGATCATGGATCTGTGCCGGTCCGCCCGCTCGGTGGCCGAGGTGTCCGCGCTGCTGCGCCTGCCGCTCGGCGTGGCGCGCGTGCTCGTCGCCGACATGGCCGTCGAGGGCCTGCTGCGGCTGCACCAGTCGCAGCCCGCAACCACCGCCGGCGGACAGCCGGACATCCGCTTGCTAGAAAGGGTGCTCAGTGGCCTTCGGAAGCTCTGACCAGGTCCCGCCCCCCGGGCCGCACGGCGGAGAGGCCGAGCTGACCTCGGTCAAGATCGTCGTCGGTGGCGGATTCGGCGTCGGGAAGACCACGTTCGTCGGCTCCGTCTCGGAGATCATGCCGCTCACCACCGAGGCGGTGATGACCGCGGCCAGCGCCGACGTGGACGACCTGTCGGCCGTGCCGGACAAGACGACCACGACGGTCGCGATGGACTTCGGGCGCGTGTCGCTCGACAGCGAGCTGATCCTGTACCTGTTCGGCACCCCCGGGCAGCACCGGTTCTGGTTCATGTGGGACGACCTGGTCCGCGGCGCGATCGGCGCCGTCGTGCTGGTCGACACCCGCCGGCTGGAGGACTGCTTCGCCGCGGTGGACTACTTCGAGGAGCTCGGCCTGCCGTTCGTGGTGGGCGTCAACGGGTTCCACGGCGAGTTCCAGTACGCCGTGGAGGACATCCGCGAGGCGCTGTCGATCAGCGCGCACGTGCCGATCGTGCAGTGCGACGCGCGCAGCCGCGAGTCCACGAAGCAGGTGCTGATCACGCTGGTCAAGCACGCGATGACGGTGCACTCCGGCGGTGCGCCCGCCGCCGCGCCCGCCCCGCAGCCCGGTTCCACCTCCCCGAGCTGGACCTAGCCGCCCGCGCCGCCCGCCGGGGGCGCGGGCGCCGGGTTACGGTCGCGTAGGTCGTATGCACGATGCATGATTAATGGTCGTGTTCGATCATGTTGACGCGTGTGGGGGGTTTGCGATGAGCGAAGTGGAGCGGATCCGGACGTACGTGGCCATCGGCGATAGCTTCACCGAGGGCCTCAACGACCCCTATCCGGGCGAGGACGACGTGTTCCGCGGGTGGGCCGACCGGCTCGCGGAGCACATCGCCGCGCACAGCCCCGGCCTGCGCTACGCCAACCTCGCCGTCCGCGGCAAGCTCGTCCGGCAGATCGTGGACGACCAGGTGCCGCGCGCCGTCGAGCTCGCCCCCGACCTCGTCACGCTGTGCGCCGGCGGCAACGACATGATCCGGCCGGGCGCCGACCCGGACGCGCTCGCGGTCGTGTTCGACGACGCGGTCCGCCGGCTGCGCGCCACCGGCGCCCGGGTCGTGGTCTTCACCGGCTTCGACACCCGCGGCCTGCGCTCGGGCCACCGGATCCGGGGCAAGGCGGCGACCTACAACATGCACCTGCGGGCGATCGCCGACCGCCGCGGCTGCGACGTCGTCGACCTGTGGCCGCTGCGCGCGTTCGACGACCCCCGCGCCTGGCACGAGGACCGCCTGCACCTGTCGCCGGAGGGGCACCGCCGCATGGCGCTGCTGGTCGCCGGGGCGATCGGCGTCCCGGTCGAGGGGGACTGGCGCGAGCCCTGGCCGCCGCTGGACCGCGCCGACTGGCTGACCATGCGCCGCGAGGACGTCCGCTGGGCGCGCACCTACCTCGTCCCGTGGATCGGGCGCCGCGCGACCGGCCGCTCGTCCGGCGACGGCCGCGCCCCGAAGCGCCCCACGGCCCTCCCGCTGTAGGGCCGTCCCCCCCGGGGGCCGGGCGCTCCGGTCAGCCGGCGAGGGCCTCCTGCAGGGTCTCGGTCACGGGGATCCGGCGGTGCAGCCCGGTGATCTCCAGGGCGCGACGGACGATCGGGCGGGGGCCGGCGAGGGTGAGGCTGCCGCCGGCGGCCGTCGCGGCCTTGTAGCAGGCGACGATGACCGACAGGCCGTTGGAGTCCATGAACTCCAGTTCGGCGAGGTCGAGGACGAGGTGCTCGCCGTGCTCGCGGCGGGCCTCGTTCAGCTCCCTGCGGAGGTCTTCCGAGCAGGCGATATCGAGTTCCCCGCGCAGCCGGACGACGGCTCGCCCGCCGTCGGCGCGCGTGGTCACTTCCCAAGGTGGCACGGGGGGTTCCCCTCCTGTGAGCCCAGCGTCCGGCGGAGGGCCGTCCGGCGGATGCTTTCCATCTGACAACTATCACCGACGGTCGCGCGCCTGCCAACCCGCCGCGACGGGGGTGTGTCCGTGTGTGCCGGGTCATAGGGTGCTGTCGGACGTGATCGCCCCCGCCGCTGTACAGGAGACGCGACTTGAGTGCCCCCCGGCTGCCGGACCATCTCGAAGTGCTGCTCACCGAGGAACCCGTACTGGACGTGTACGCGTACGGGCCCTGGCGCGTACCGGACGGCCTGTACGAGGAGATCCGCGAGCGGGCGGTCGCCTACAACACCGACAAGCGCGCGGTCGTGCTGACCCGGCGGCTCAGCGACTTCTACGGGGACGGCACCAGCGCGGCGGGGGCCGAGCAGTGGTCGCTGCTGACGTTCCTGCTGGGGGCGTCGGCGGTGCGCGGCGGGTCGCGGGGCGACGTCGACTACGAGCTGCTGTCGGACTTCCTGGCGACGCCGGAGCCGGCGGTGCGCGACCCGCTGGCCTGGTTCACCCAGGGCGGGCGGTGGCGGCCGCCCGGCCTGTGGCTGCCCGAGCCGGCCGGGGACGACCCCGAGCGCCGAACGGTGATGTTCGAGCTGGCGCGGGCCGGGCTGGACGTCTTCGCGGGGCTGGAGCCGGTGGAGCGGCGCCGCGCGGCGCTGGCCGAGCTGTTCGACCGGCGCGCCGCCGACCCGGAGCTGCGCGAGGCGGACATGGCCGTCCCCAACCGGCGGCTGGAGGACGCCTGGACCGCCGGGCTGACCGACGCGGAGCTGGCCGTCCTGCCGGAGCTGGCGGGCCCGGTCGGGTACCTGGGCTGGGCGTGCCAGGGCCTGGACGCCGCGCACGAGCGGCTCGCCGGATCCGTCGCCGACGGGGAGGAGGCCGACGCCGCGCTGGCCCGGCTGCTGCTGGCGGCCGAGGCGCAGGTCGTCCCGGCCGAGCTGGCGGTCGTGCTGGGCACCGCACGCTACGAGAACGTGGAGGAGCGGTTCCGCGCGGCGCGCGAGGGGTTCTCGGCGGAGGCGTGGCAGGGCGACGTGCGCGCCTGGCTGGCGCGCGGCCTCGTCGCGGGGGAGGCCGACGCCGCCCGCGCCTGGCTCGACATGGCCGTGCGCGTCACCGGCGCGGTGCAGGGGCTGCCCGACGCGCCGGTCACGCCGAAGTGCCGCGTCCCGGTGCGCCCCTTCCAGGCCGACCTGCGCCGGCTGTTCACCGCCCGCCGCATCCTCCACGTGCCGTCGTTCGGGACCGGCGACAAGGACGCGGACGCCGCGGCGGAGCGCCCCGGACGCGCCGCGCCGCCGGAGCCGGGGCTCGTCGGGCAGCCGGAGCTGACCCGGGTGCTGCGGGACGCGGTGACGGCCCGGCTGGCGGGCGAGCGGGCCGTCCGGCTGCTCGTCACCGGTCCCGAGGGCACCGGCAAGGGCACCGCCGCCGAGGCCGTCGAGGAGCTGCTGGCCGCGCGCGGCGCCGTCCGCGAGGCGCTGTGGATCTCCGACCAGGTGTTCGCGTCGCTCGGCGTGAGCGACGCCGTCCTGTGGCTGCAGGCCCGCGTCCGCGACTGCCTGGAGGGGCGCATGCTCCTCGTCGTGGACGACCTGGAGAAGCTCGCCGCGAGCGAGCGCTGCGGCGCCGCCGCCGTGGAGGAGCTGCGGCGGCTCATGGCCCGCGCGCCGTCCCTCGACGTCGTCGCGCTGTGCCGGCCCGGCGGCGACCGCCGGCTGTTCGACGCCAACCCGGCGCTGGTGCGCGCGTTCGACGTCGCCCGCACCCGCGACTTCGGCGAGGACGACTTCGCCGAGCTGTTCACGCTCGCCGTCGCGCGGCGCGGCGGCCGCACCGCGCCGGAGGCCGCGGCGGCCGCGGGCGCGCTGCTGCGCCGGACGCCGCCGCTGCGGAACCTGCGCGGCGCCCGGCTCGCCGACCACATGGCGGGCCAGGCCGTCGCCGCGGCCCGCGCGCGGGCGGCGGACACCGGCGCCGACGGGGTCGAGGTCACCGCCGCCGACCTGCCGCAGCGCCTCGTCGCGGGCCGCCCCGCCGAGACCGACCCGCTCGCCGAGCTGGCCGCCTGCGTCGGCATCGACCCCGTCAAGCGGGAGGTCGACGCCCTGATCGCCGAGGCCGAGGCCGCGCGGCTGCGCCGCGAGGCGGGCATGACGGCGCGCGCCCGCCCCCGGCACCTGGTCTTCACCGGTAGCACCGGCACCGGCAAGGGCAAGGTCGCCCGGATCCTCGGCCGGATCTACGCCGACCTCGGCGTGCTGTCGTCCGGTCACCTCGTCGAGGTGGAGCGCGCCGACCTGCTCGGCGAATACGCCAGCGAGAGCGTGCTGCGGGTGCGGCGCGCGGTGGAGCAGGCGCACGGCGGCGTCCTGCTGGTCCGCGACGCGCACGCGCTGGTGTCGGTGTCGGCGGACGCGGCGCGCGGCCGGGAGGTGCTCGACGTCCTGCTGACCAGCGTCCAGGCCCACACCGAGGACCTCGTCGTCGTGCTGACCGGCCCGCACGCGGAGATGAACGGGCTGCTCAAGGCGCATCCCGAGCTGGCCGCCCACTTCCCCCGCACGATCCGGTTCGCCGACCTCACCGACGACGAGCTGGTGCAGGTGTTCGCGGCCAAGGCCGCCGCGTCGGGGTTCGAGCTGGCCCCCGGCGTGCTGGACAAGGTCCGCGCGCTGGTCGAGGCGGCGCCGCACGAGCGGAGCCTCGGCAACGTCCGCATCATGACCAACCTGCTGGACCGGGCCGTCGCGATGCAGGGCCGCCGCGTCCTCGCCGACGGCATCGTGGACGAGACCGAGTCCCTCGACGTGATCCTGCTGGAGGACGTCCCCGACACGCTGACCCGCGGCCGCGACGACGTGCCCGGCGACCCGCTCGCCGAGGTCGAGCGGCTGATCGGGCTCGCCGACATCAAGCGGGAGGTGGCCGCGCTCGTCGCCGAGGTCCGCGCCGAGCAGCTGCGCCGCGACGCCAAGGTGTCGCCGGCGCCCCCGGCCCGGCACATGGTGTTCAGCGGCAACCCCGGCACGGCCAAGACGACGATCGCGCGGCTGATCGCCGCCGTCTTCGCCCGGCTCGGCCTGCTGTCGTCCGGGCACCTGGTGGAGGTCACCCGCGCCGACCTCGTCGCCGAGTTCGTCGGGCAGACCGCGCCGCGGGTGCGGGGCGCGGTCGAGCGCGCCCTCGGCGGCGTCCTGTTCGTCGACGAGGCGTACGCGCTGTCGTCGGCGGGCGGCGACCGGCGCGACTTCGGCCACGAGGCGATCGCCGAGCTGCTGCGGCTGATGGAGGAGCACCGCGGCGACCTGGTCGTCATCGTCGCCGGCTACGACGCCGAGATGGAGCGGTTCCTGGAGGCCAACCCGGGCCTGGCGTCCCGGTTCCCGAAGAAGCTCCGCTTCCCGGACTACACCGACGACGAACTCGTCACGATCTTCGAGTTCATGGCGGCGGAGGCCGGGTTCGCGCTCGCGCCCGGGGTGCTGGACGCGCTGCGCGAGCGCGTCGCCGCGCAGCCGCGCGGCTCCTCGTTCGGCAACGCCCGGCTCGTCCGCAACCTGCTGGAGGCGGCGATCTCCCGGCAGGCCCAGCGCATCACCGCGGGCGACGACGCGGGCCGCGAGGTCGACCCGGCGGAGGTGGTGCTGCTGCGGTCCGAGGACCTGCCCGACGCGCCGCCCCGCGCGGACGAGGGCGGCTACGGCCTCTACATCTAGCCCGCCTGCGCGGTCTCCTGCGGGCCGCCGGCGCCGTAGGCGGCGGCCTGCAGCGAGTACAGGTCGGCGTAGAGGCCGCCGCGGGCCATCAGCGCGGCGTGGTCGCCCTCCTCGCTCACCTCGCCGCGCTCCAGGACGTAGATCCGGTCGGCGTGGCGGACGCTGGCGAGCCGGTGCGTGATCAGCAGCACGGTCCGGCCGTCGGCGTGCGTGCGGATCCGCTCGAACAGCTGGTGCTCGGCCCGCGCGTCCAGCGCCGCGGTCGGCTCGTCGCAGATCAGCAGCGGCGCGTCCCGGAAGAAGCCGCGGGCGACCGCGAGCCGCTGCCACTGCCCGCCGGACAGGTCGGCGCCGCCCTTGAACCGGCGGTCCAGCAGCGTCCCGTAGCCGCGGGCGAGCTCCGCGACGACCTCGTCGGCGCCGGACGCGCGGGCGGCGGCGAGCATCGCGGGGTCCTCGCCGCCGCCGTCCTCGCCGTTCTCGCCGCCCCCGTTCGCGGCGCGGTCGCGGCCCCGGCCCATGGTGATGTTCTGGCGGGCGGTCATCGGCCAGTGCGTGTAGTCCTGCGCGATGACGGCGATGCGCTCCCAGACGTCCTGCGGGGGGACGTCGGTCAGCGGCACGTCGTCCCACCGCACCTCGCCGGAGTCCGGGTCGTACAGGCCCGCCATGATCTTGGCGAGGGTCGTCTTGCCGGAGCCGTTCTCGCCGACGAGCGCGACCACCTCGCCCCTGCGCAGGTCCAGCGAGACGCCGTTGAGGGACGGCGCGTCCGCGCCCGGGTAGGTGAACACGACGTCGCGGACGCGGATGTGCGCGAAGTCGTCCGGCGGCCGCCGCCGCTCCTCCGCCGGGGCGGGCGCGAGGGCGCGGTGCGGGATCCGCCGCTCGGCGGCGGCGCAGAACGCGACGTAGTCGCCGAAGTACAGGCCCTCCTCGTAGCACCGGTTGACGGCGAACACCAGGTTGGCCAGGGACGACTGGCCCGTCCGGATCGCGAGCACCGCCGTGCCCGCGACCGCCAGCGGCACCGCGCCCTTCCACAGCATGAACCCCAGCGCGACGTAGACGAGCGCCGTCGCGGCGCCCTTCAGCATGTCGCCGGTGACCTTCACGACCAGCTGGCGGCGCGCCACGTCCAGCTCCACGCTCCGCTGGTAGGACGCCGACCTGTCGTACTGGTCCAGCAGGAAGCCGCGCATCGTGAACGACCGCACCTCGGCGGCGTGCTGCCGGTCGACCATCAGCTCCGACAGGATCCACTTGCGCCGCGTCACCCCGATGAGGGACAGCATCATCACGTACCGCATCCGCGCGCTGCGCAGGGACGCCCACCCCTCCGGGACGGCGGTCAGCAGGAGCAGCGGCAGCAGCAGCGGGTGCAGCACGCCGAGCGTCCCGGCGGCGGCGACCATGCCGATGGCGCCGGTGAGCACGTCCACGGCGTGCTGGACGACCATGGGCGCCGACACCATGCCGCGCCCCTGGGCGCGCTTCAGGTCGTCCAGGAAGTCGGAGTCGTCCAGCGCGGTCATGTCCACCGCGGTCGTCGCCTCGTAGAGGCGCAGCTCGACCAGCCGCTCGACCTGCGGCTCCAGCCGCGCCTGCGCCCATCCGGCGCCGGCCTGGAGCGCGGCCCGCAGCGCCACCGCGCCCGCGACGAGCGCCAGCGACGGCAGCGCGTCGCGGACCCGGGACGGCGTCGGCGCCGCGCTGAACAGGGCGGTGAGCACCCCGGTCGTGGCCAGCAGCCAGAACGCGGTGAAGAACCCGGCGGCGACGTTGAGCGAGACCGTGGTGATCGTGTCGGCCCGGCTCGCCCGCCACGCGAGCCGCGCCGCCTGCGCGAGCGTGGCCGGGAACCGCCGCGCGATCGTGCCCAGCCCCGTCTCGGTGAGTTCCTTGTCACGCGCGTGCCAGGTGAGGATCACCTCCGGAAGCCCCGGGTCGGCGGGGGCCGCCCGGCGGCGCCGGTTCCTCCCGCGCAGCGTGAACCGCCTGGATAAACGCCGTCCCGCACCCATGCGCCGCCCTCCGCGCGTCCCGCCGGATTACTCCCCGCCGGGGGCAGTGTGCGCCTTAAGGGGGATGGTGTCCGCTTCATTCGTCACAGAGCGCGGTGATTTGTTCAAGTGGACAATCATGCGGCGGAGGGACGCGCCGCACCCTCCGGGTTGTCTAAGGTCTACGCATGAACGACGGCCGGTCGCACCAGCAAGCCGCCTACGGACGGGACCCGTACGGGGACCGCTACGACCCGTACGACGACCCGTACGCGGGTGACCAGCTCGCCGGTGGGCGGCACGACCGGGGCGGGCCGTACGACGGCGCGCCGGTCCGGCGCCGCCGGCGGCGGCGCTGGCCGCGGGTGCTCGGCGCCGTCGCGGTCGTGCTGCTGCTGGTCGTCGTGGGCGGCTACTTCTACATGGACTCGCGGCTCAAGCGCGAGTCGGTGCTGGTCGACTACCCCGGCCGCGTCGCCGACACCCCGGGCACGACCTGGCTGGTCGTCGGCTCCGACAGCCGCGAGGGCCTGTCGAAGGACGACCAGAAGCGGCTCGCGACCGGGTTCGCCGGCGGCCGCCGCACCGACTCGATGATGCTGCTGCACTACGGCTCCGGCGGGACGTCCCTGATCAGCCTGCCGCGCGACTCCTACGTCCCGATCCCGGGGCACGGGTCGAACAAGCTCAACGCGGCCTTCGCGTTCGGCGGCCCCAAGCTGCTCGTGCAGACCGTGGAGAAGGCCACCGGCCTCCGCGTCGACCACTACGCGGAGATCGGCTTCGGCGGCTTCGTGGGCGTGGTCGACGCCGTCGGCGGCGTGGACATCTGCGTCAAGGACGACATCAAGGACCCCAAGGCGGGGCTCGACCTCAAGGCCGGCTGCCAGACGCTCGACGGCGGCCAGGCGCTCGGCTACGTGCGGACCCGCAAGTTCGCCCGCGCCGACCTGGAGCGCGTGGAGCACCAGCGCCAGTTCTTCGCCGCGCTGATGAAGAAGGCCACGAGCCCGGGGACGATGCTCAACCCGTTCCGCGGCGTCCCGCTGGCGATGAACGCCACCAGCAACTTCCTGGTGGACGAGAACGACCACCTGTACGACCTGGTCCGCATGATGTGGGCGATGAAGGGCGTGAGCGGCGGCAGCGGCGTGACCACGACGGTCCCGATCGGCGGCAGCGGCAGCTCGGCGGCGGCCGGCTCGTACATCACCTGGGACAGGGCCAAGGCGTCCAAGCTGTTCGACGCCCTCAAGCAGGACCAGCCCATCCCGCAGGACGTCATCACCAAGTGACGGGGAGCCGCCCGCCGGCGCTCCTTGGCTACAGTCGGATTATGGCCGATGTGACCCCGGACGGCGCGGACCTGGACGAGCTGTCCTCCAAGGAGCTGTACGAGCGGGCGATGGACCTGGCCAGGCGGCGGCGGGACGTCGGCTTCCTGTGGGAGCTGCTGCGCGCGATCCCGGCCGCCGCGGCGGCGACGGGCGAGGTCGACCGCGCCGAGTTCGACCTGTTCCACGGCCTGTCGCTGCTGGAGGAGTTCACGCACGCGGGGGAGGGCGAGGTCGGCGAGGCGCTCCGGCCGCTCTACATCGGCTACCTCGCCGAGCACGCCAACCGGACCTGACCGTCTCTTTGCCCTCTCTTGATCTCTGTTCCGCCGCCCCTGGGAATCACTCTGCGTAGGCAAGCGACCGCAGAGGGTGGTTGAAGTGAACAAGAAGCATATGAAGATCGCCGCCATCGCCTTCGTGGCGTGGTACGTCATCAGCAGGCCCCAGGGGGCGGCGACTCTGGTGAACAACGCCCTGAGCGGCCTCGGGAGCGCGGCGGAGTCGTTGTCGCAGTTCATGAGCGCCATCCCGAGCTGACCGACGGCTCCCGGGCCCCGTACCCCCGGCGGTGCGGGGCTTCTTCGCGTCCGGGCGACCAAGCGGTGGCGCGCGCGTCACAGTAAAATCCCGCTTTGCGGGCAGACGCCGCTGGGCACAATTGGATCGGGTCAGTTGTGTCGCGCGCTACAACCAGGGACGGGCGTAATGAACAAGAAGAACTTGCGCTATGTGGCGATCGCCTTCGTCATCTTCTACTTGCTGAGCTCCCCGACGGACGCCGCGGGCGTGGTCAACAACGCCCTCGACGAGCTGGGCAACGCGGGCAACCAGCTCGCCGCCTTCGTGAACGCCTTGGGCTAGGACGACGACGGCCGGGGCCGGTCGGGGGAGGCATCTCCTAAGATCGGCCTCATGTCTGTCTTCGACGTAGAGATCGACGGTCTGCGGGGCGGCTCCGCGGACCTCGCGCAGTACCGGGGCAAGGCCGTGCTCGTCGTCAACGTCGCGTCCAAGTGCGGCCTCACCCCGCAGTACTCCGGCCTGGAGCGGCTGCAGGAGCGCTACGCGGAACGCGGCTTCACCGTCCTCGGCGTGCCCTGCAACCAGTTCATGGGCCAGGAGCCCGGCACCGCCGACGAGATCGCCGAGTTCTGCTCGGCGACGTACGGCGTCACCTTCCCGATGACCGAGAAGGTCGAGGTCAACGGGGACGGCCGGCACCCGCTGTACCAGGGCCTCGTCGACGTCCCCGACGCCGAGGGGTACGCCGGCGACATCCGGTGGAACTTCGAGAAGTTCCTCATCGCCCCGGACGGCGCGGTCGCCGCGCGGTTCGCGCCGCAGACCGAGCCGGAGACCGACGAGGTCACCGGCGCCATCGAGAAGAACCTGCCCGCCTGATCCCGGACGCGCCCTCCGCGCTCCGGAGGGCGCGCCGGCGCGGGGCGGGGGCGACGCGGGCGGTGTGAATCGCGCCACACCGCGGCCTGGTTGCCCTCTATTCGATGACCCGTCTAACTTGGCAGTCCCGCGCGGCGACGCGAGTCCCGCGCGACGACGTGGAGGTGCCCATGCGCGGATGGACGGCGAACGACATCCCCGGCCTGTCCGGGCGGCGGGCGGTCGTCACCGGCGCCAACAGCGGCATCGGCTACCACACCGCGCTCCAGCTCGCCCGGCACGGCGCGTCCGTCGTGCTGGCCTGCCGCAGCGCCGAACGCGGCCAGGCCGCCTTCGACCGGATCCGGGCCGCCGCGCCCGGCGCCGACCTCGCGCTCGGCTCGCTCGACCTCGCCGACCTGGCGTCCGTCCGGGCGTTCGCGGACCGGCACGGCGCCGAGCCCCTCGACGTCCTCGTCAACAACGCGGGCGTCATGGCGATCCCGCGCCGCGCCACCGCCGACGGCTTCGAGATGCAGTTCGGCACCAACCACCTCGGCCATTTCGCGCTCACCGGCCTGCTGCTGCCCGCGCTGCGCTCCGCCCCGTCCGCCCGCGTCGTCACCGTCACCTCCGGCTTCGCCTGGACGGGCCGGCTGGACTTCGACGACCTGCAGGGCGAGCGCCGGTACCGCAAGTGGGCGGCCTACAGCCAGGCCAAGCTCGCCAACCTCCTCTTCGCCAAGGAGCTGGACCGGCGCTTCCCGGAGCTGACGAGCGTCGCCGCCCACCCCGGCTACGCCGCGACGAACCTCCAGCAGACCGGGCCGAGGATGCAGGGCAACACGCTCATGGAGAAGGCCACCGGCATCGGGAACGCGCTGATCGCCCAGTCCGCCGCGGCGGGCGCGCTGCCGTCCCTGTACGCCGCGACGGCGGACGTCGAGGGCGGCGCCTGCTACGGCCCCCGGCTGCTCCAGTACCGCGGGGCCCCCGCCAAGGTGGTCACGCCCCCGCAGGCGAACCGCCCCGGCCTCGGGGAGCGCCTCTGGGAGGTCTCCGAGTCCCTCACGGGCGTCACCTACGAGCACGCGCGGACCTGACCCGCTAGGACAGCCCCCGCACCGCCTGCGCCACCGTCGCGTCGACGACGGCCCCGGCACCGGACGGCCGCCGCTGCGCGAGCCGCGCGGCCGCGTCGACCAGCCCCTGGATCAGTTCGGCCCGCAGCTCCGGCTCCGGGACGCCGCCCGCCTCCAGCGCGGCGGCGAGCGGCCGCAGCAGCTGCGCGTGCCCGGCCCGGATGCGGTCGAGGGCCGGCTGGGCGAGGGCGTGCTCGGCCAGCGCGACGGCGGCGGCGTGCCGGCCGTCCGTCATGACCTCCAGCTGGCAGCGGACGTAGGCGGCGACCTTGCCGTCCAGGCCGTCCGCACCGCCGAGGGCGCGCTCCACGAGCGCCGCCCAGCGCGGCAGCTCCTCGTCCAGGATCGCGGCGACGAGGTCGTCCTTCGACCGGAAGTACTCGTACAGGCCCGGCCGGGACAGCCCGACCCGCCGCGCCAGCGCCGCCAGCGTCAGCGCCTCGATGCCCTCCTCGGCCACCAGCGCCCGCGCCCCGTCCAGCAGGTTCCGCAGCTGCCGGGCCCGGTGCTCCGCGACGGTCGCCTCACTGATCTTCGGCACCCGCACATTCTAGGCTTCCCGACTCCTCGTCGGTATGTTCACGGGGCCCGGCCGATGTCCCAGTCGAGGGTCGCGGGGAGGGCGCCCTCCAGCGTGAGCAGCCAGCGCTTGACCTCGACGCCGGACCCGCCGCTGTAGCCGCCCAGCCCGGTCGAGGCGACGACCCGGTGGCACGGCACGATCAGCGGGATCGGGTTGCTCCCCATGATCTGCCCGATGACCTGGGCGTGCACGCCGGTGCCGCTGCGGTCGCCCAGCTCGCCGTAGGTGACGGTCCTCCCGTAGGGGACGGACTCGTACAGGGTCGTGAGCACCTGCCGCTGGGCGTCGGAGGTGAGGCGCCAGTCGATCGGCACCTCGAACTCCTTCAGGTCGCCGGCGAAGTAGTCGCGCAGCGCCGCGAGGACCGGGGCGACCCGGCCGGGGGCGTCCACGACCGGCAGCCCGGCGGCCTTGGCGGTCCGCGCACGGGCCGCGGGGGTGTCGCGGAAGTGCAGCGCGGCGACCCCCGTCCCGGTCTCGGCGACGAGCAGGCGCCCGAGCACGGTCTCGACCGTGCCGAACGCGAGGGTCTCGGTCATCGTGCGATGCTCCTTCCCGGTGCCCCCAGCCTCCCACGCCCCACCGACACCCCCACCCGTGCTGGGTTCGCAGGGTCCACGTGCCGGTGCTGGTCCTTTCTCCTTCAACACCGGGACGTGGCTTCAGGTTGCGAGCGTGCTGTGGAGGCGGGCGCATTCGGTGACCAGGCGGCCGGAGCCGGCGCGTGAGGCCGCTTCGGCGACCTCCAGGATGGGGCCCTTGGCGCCGGTGAGCTCGGCCAACCGGGTGGCCTGGGCGACCAGCGAGGGGAGGCCGGAGGGCGCGCGTTCGCCCGGCGCGGGGAGGAGGCGCGGGAGCGCGGTCGCCAGGATCGTCCAGACGCCGGCGTGGGCGCCCGCGTCGGCGGCGGCCGTGAGGGCCTTGAGGGTGCGCGGCAGCGGGATGCGGCCCAGCGCGGCGAGTCGGCCGAGCGCGGCGCCCGTCTCCTCCGCCGGGAGGGCGCCCCGCGAGCTGAGCGTGACCAGCGCGTCGACGGCGTTCGACCTGTCGCGCTGGTCCTTGTCGGCCAGCGTGCAGGCGAGGAGGGTGCCGGTGGCGACCCCCGCGGGCCCGTCGGCCTCGGCGACGCCGAGCATGGCGGCGCCCGGTTGCCATCCGTCGTCCCCCATTCCGGCCACGTAGCGGACGAGGTGCGCGGCGGCGACCTCGCGGTGGGACGGCAGGACGGCCGGCCAGTGGCCGATCCGCTCCAGGAAGCGCCAGGACTCCCCGTTGCGCCCGCCCGTCGCGGGGAGGGCGCACGCGTGGTCGATATCGGTGTCGCCGGTCATGGCCACCGTGGCGCGCACCGGGGACGGGGCGCGCCACGCCGGGCGCTCGGCGGCCGCGCCCGGCCGGCCGAGGACCGTGCAGGTGACCACGGGGTCGGGGAGCCCGCCCGCGGCGAGCCAGGACGCGACGGCCCGGCCCGCCTCGGACGCCAGCCCCTTCGCCCGCGCCGCGGCCGCCGGGTCGATCTCGCGCGGGACGCGGAGCATCGCCTGCGCGAGCTCGGCCCGTCCCGGCGCGGCGCCCGCCTCCTCCAGGCGTTCGAGGCGGCCGACGAGGACGTCCGGGTCGATGTGCCCGCTCGCCTCGGTCGGGGCCGCGAGCAGGAGCGGCACCGTCCCGACGGCGGCGGCGATCTCCTGGAGCCGCCACGCCAGGAACCGTGCCAGCGGCGGCCCGGACGCCTCCGCGGCGGGACGGAGGCGCCGCAGGGTCAGGGCGGCGCGGAGGCCGGCCGCGCGCGACCGGCGCTGGAGCAGCAGGTTCTGCGCCGGGAGCGCGATCCAGCTCTCCCGGACGAGGTTGCGCATGTACGAGCGGTCGTCCGGCTTGGTGATCCACGGCGCGATGTCGCCGGCGACCTTCCGGAGCGCCTCCCGGGTCCCGTCGGGGTCGCGGTGGGCGGACTCCATGAGCGCGGCCAGGAACCGCTCCGCCGGGGCCCACTCCTCGTCGGAGCGCAGCCGGACGGCGAACTCGTCCGCGAGTTCGGCGAGGGAGCCGACGGGCGCGGGCATCGACCGGGGGACGTAGGGCGGCGGGCCCGGCGGTGCGGGCTCGGGGACGGCCTCGACCGCGCCGAACGCGTCGGCGATCACCGCACGCGGCCCGGCGGGCAGGACCGCGGCCGCGTCCCGGACCTCCGCTCGGACGCTCTCGCCCGCGTGGGCGGCGTGCTTGGCCGCGATCTTCACGGCGCGCTCGCGCAGGTCGACCGCGTCGGACGGGAACACCGCGGTGAGGGCGCGCAGCGTGGCCTCGACCCGGCCGCGCTTGCGGGCCGTCCGGTCGAGCCAGGTCAGCGCGGCCCGGACGAGCTTGCGCTCGGGCCGGAACAGCACGGCGTCCGCCGCCTCGGCGAACAGTGCCGCGTCGAGCCGGCCGAGGTCGTCGGCGCGGCGCACCTGCCGCAGCGCGAGGTCGGCGACCGTCGGCGGCGCGGCGGGCAGGAGCCGCACGTAGTCGTGGACGCGGGCGGTGGTCTCGTCGTCGGTGGGCGCGAGCGCGTCGTGGAGCTGGACGAACCAGCGCAGGGTGTGCGCGGTGCCGCCGCGCAGGAAGCGGCTGACGCACCCGTCCAGGAGGAGTTCGCGTTCGACGCGTCCGGTACGGGCCAGGCCGGTCAGGGAGTCGGCCCAGGTGCTCTTGCGGGCCTTGTCCCACTGGACCCAGTTCGCGTCGTTGGCGAGGGCGGCGCCCACGCCGTCCGCCTCGAACAGCCTCGGGAGGAGGGTGTCCAGGAAGGGGTCGTCGGCGAGCCCGTCCGCGTTGCCCGCGCCGGTGACCCAGCCGACCACGAAGCCGTCCGTCACCGGGGGCGCGGCACCGGCCGACGTGGCGAGCGCCGCCGCGGTGTGCCAGCGCGACCACTCCTCGTCGGAGACCCGCAGCCGGTCGCCGATCCGGCGCGCGACCTCGGCGCGCCATTCCGCGGGGCGGTCCGCCGTCACCTCGACCAGCAGCCGGGTGGTGTACTCGCTCCACGACCAGAGCCGCAGGTCGGTGCGGCACAGCCAGGTCGCGGCCGCCGCCGGGCCGCCGATCACGCCGGCGCCGGCGATGAGCAGGCGGCTGATCCCCTCGTTGTCGAGGAACCCGTACCGCGTCCGGGCGCGCAGCTCCTTCAGCAGCCCGGGGAGTTCGGCGGCGGCGGTGCGGCGCTCGGCCTCGTCCAGGCCCCTGACGGCGCGCGCCGTCGCCTCCATGCCGCCCGCCTCGATCGCCTTCCGGAGCTCGGTCCAGGTGCTCATCGCCCGGCCTCCGCCGTCTCCTCGGCCGTCTCCTCGGCCGCGCGGAGGGCGATGCGCGCCGCGAGGACGTGCTTGCACGGCCCGCGTTCGCCCCGATGGTCGAACCACCAGGGGCACGTGCAGGCGGCGCGGTCGCCGTCGAAGCGGACCTCCCGCTCACCGCCGCCGCTCAGCACGATCGCCGTGCCCGCGGAGGTGAACCGCACGGTGCCGTCCTCGACGAGCGCCCGCGCCGACCGCAGCCGCGGGTTGAGGCCGGCCACGCGCGCCGGGTCGTAGGGGAGTTCGCGGTGGAAGAAGGCGGCCTCGGCGGCGTCGAAGCCGACGCGTCCCGACGTGCCGAGCTGGGTCAGCGCGGCCCGCGTCCGGGCGAGGTCGAGGCCGGACCGCTCGGCGAGCAGGCCGGGTTCGACGCGCGGCTCGAAGGACAGCAGCGCGCCGAGCAGGTCGGCGTCCCCGGCGGCCTCGTCGGTCGCGATGTCCTCCAGCACGGCGCCCTCACCGGAGAAGCCGCGCGAATGCCGGGGGGACAGGGTGAGGACGTACCTCATACCGGGAAGCTCCAGCTCCCACACGCTCGACACGGGCCCGCCGCCATGGGTGACGGGCGGCCCGTAGACGCGCAGGGCCCGGGCGAAGCGGAGCAGCGGCAGCATCGTCCGCAGGCGGTCCGGGCCCGCCAGGCACACCGCGCCGGGCGCCGGACGGGACGTGACCCGCAGCGTCCTCCCGGCGGGCACGGCCCACAGGGGTTCGCGCTGCGCGCGCGGCAGGGTGCGCAGGAACCGCACGGCGCTCGGCCCGTCCAGCTCGCCGCGCGGGTCGAACCCGGCCGTGATGACCTGCACCTCGGCGAACCCCCGCAGCCACCGGTCGGGCAGCGGCACCTTCTTCTCCACGACCGCGCCGTCCATCGTGGTGACGGCCAGTTCCTCGGCGCCGACCGCCAGGTGCAGCGGATCGGACCCGCCGACGCGGGCGAGGGCCTCCCGCAGGGGGCCGTTGACGTCCACGTTGGTCGTGCCCCGTTCGTGGACGTCGCCGTCCAGCGCGGGCTCCAGCACGTCCAGCCGGGCGTACACGCCGCCGCACGCGGAGAACGACTCCATCCGGATCCGGTCACCGTTGCAGGTGACGACCGGGTCGCGGAAGGACGTCGGGCGCGGCTGGAAGTAGCGGGTCTGGGCGACGTCGGCCAGGGCGAGCAGCGCCGCCGCGGCCGGCGCCGCCTGGGTGAGCACGCCGCTGAAGAAGTGCGGGTGCGCGCTCGGCCCGCTGCTCGTCGTCCCGCCGGACGTCGACAGGCCGAGAAGCCCCGCGTCCAGCCCCGAGGGCCGCGTGTACGTGTACGACTGCGCGGCTCCGGCCGCCACTGTCCTGCTCGCCATGCCCGAGAACGTAGAGTCCGCCTCGGACAAATCCTCCGATTCCCGGGTCAGCCGAGCTGGCCGGGGAAGAGGAGCAGCCGCGACGACGGCGACGCCGGGACGTGGGAGGCCCGCGCGGACGGCGTCGCGGCGGCCGTCGCCGCCCAGTCCGGACTGCCCGCCGATCTGCTCCCGCTCGACCGGCTCCAGCTGATCGCGGTGGCGCTCGCCGCCACCGACCCCCTGCGGCACCACCTCGACCACGAGGGCGTCATCGCGACCGGGCGGTCACTGATCGCCGGCCTCGTCGAGGCGCTCCCGTCCGCCGGCGGCCCCGCGTCGGCGGGGCGGCTCGCCGAGCGGCTCTGGAGCCGGCTGTGCCCGCGCCCGCCCGAGCCGGACGGCCTGCTGCGCGCGTTCGAGGGCGCCATGATCCTGCTGGCCGACCACGAGCTGGCGGCGTCCACGGTCGCCGCCCGGGTCGCCGCGTCCGTGCGCGCCGACCCGTACGCGGTCGTCGCGTCCGGGCTCGGCGTGCTGAGCGGCCCGCTGCACGGCGGCGCGTCCTACGGGGCGGAGCGGCTCCTCGCCGAGGTCGCCGACCCGGCGTCCGCGTCCCGGGTGCTGGGGGAGCGGCTGCGCGGCGGCGAGCGCGTCCCGGGGTTCGGGCACAGCGTCTAAAAGGCGGGCGACGGTCGCGCCGTCCTGCTGATGGACCTCGTCAGGGCCGCCGCGCCGGACCACGAGCGGCTCGCCGCCGCCACCGCCGTCCTCGCCGAGGCCGAGCGGCGACGCCTGCCCGCGCCCGACATCGACTTCGCGCTGGCGGCGCTCGGCGCGGTCGCCGGTCTCGTGCCGGGGGCCGGGGAGGCGGTGTTCGCCGTCGCCCGCACGGCCGGATGGCTCGCGCACGCGCTGGAGGAGTACGCGCGGCGCGGCCCGCTGCGGCCCCGCGCCGTCTACACCGGCCCGCCGGTCCGCTGAGGCGGGGTCGCGGCGGCACCTCGCCGAACCGGGGGTAGGCTCGGTGACGTGCGACGGTTCCTCACCCCAGGCTGGCTCGGGCTGCACGCGCTCGCGATCGTGCTGTGCGGCGCGTTCCTCGGGTTCGGCTGGTGGCAGTTCGACCGCGCCCAGTCCGGCAACGACCGCAGCTGGGCGTACACGTTCGAATGGCCGATCTTCGCGATCTTCGTGATCGTGATGTGGATCAAGATGATCCGGGACGAGCGGGCCGGTGTGAAGCCCGCGCCCACGGTCATCGAGGAGCCCGCGGAGGCCGAGGTCAAGCGGGAGCTCATCAAGCAGCACGAGGAAGAGGACCCCGCCCTCGCGGCCTACAACCGCTACCTCGCGCGACTCAACTCCGAGAACGCGCGCGGCCGCCGCTGACCCCCGCGTGCGGGCGCGCGGCGCGGTGGCGCCCCCCGTCCGCCGAACGAAAGGTGTGTTTCCTGTGGAAGGCGCGGTCACCAGGTACCGGATCCTGGCGCTGATCGTCGGCACCCTGCTGGTGCTGCTGGCGATCGGGATGGTCCTCAAGTACGGGCCGACCGACATGCCGGAGATGGCGGGCATCGTGTCGCCGATCCACGGCCTCTTCTACATGGTCTACGTGGCGTTCGCCTTCGACATGTGGCGGCGCACGGGCTGGCCGATCGGCAAGATGGTGCTGATCGTGCTCGGCGGCGTCGTGCCGCTGATGACCTTCTTCGTGGAGCGCAAGATCGTCCGCGAGGCGCGTGCGCTGCCCGCCGCCAAGGCCGAGGCCGGCGCGAGCGCCTGACGATCACCCTCCGGGGCTGGTGCCCGCGGCCCTTCATCGCCTAACGTTTGACTCAGTCAAACGTTTGGAGGCGCCATGGAGGTGACCGAGGAGGACGTCGGCACGGTCCGCGCGTTCAACCGCTTCTACACCGGTGTCATCGGGGTGCTCGGCGAGGGGCTCGTCCGGTCGCCGTACTCGCTGACCGAGGCGCGGGTGATCTTCGAGCTGGCCCAGCGGGAGGACACCGAGGTGCTCGCGCTGCGCCGCGCCCTCGACCTCGACGCCGGCTACCTCAGCCGGATGCTGGCCCGGTTCGAGGCCGACGGGCTCGTGCTGCGCGAGCGCGCGCCCGGCGACGCCCGCCGCCAGGTCGTCCGGCTCACCCCGCGGGGCCGCGAGGTGTTCGCCATGCTGGACGAGCGGACCATCGCCGAGATCCGCGGGCTGCTGGACGGCCTCGACGCCGGCGACCGCCGCCGGCTGCTCGCCGCGATGCGCACCGTCCAGGGCGTCCTCGGCGGCCGGCCGCGCGCGGAGGACGTCGTTCTGCGCCCGCTGCGCCCCGGCGACCTCGGCTGGGTGGTGGAGCGCAACGGCGCGCTGTACGACGTGGAATGCGGCTGGGACCGCACCTACGAGGCCCTCGTCGCCTCGGTGGTGGCCGACTACGTGCGCGACCACGACCCGGAGCGGGAGAACGCGTGGATCGCCGAGTCGGACGGCGTCCGGGTCGGCGGGGTGTTCTGCGTCAAGCGCGCCGAGGACGTCGCGCAGCTGCGGCTGCTGCACGTCGAGCCGGACGCCCGGGGCCTGGGGGTCGGCGCGGCGCTCGTCGACGCCTGCGTGCACTTCGCCGCCGAGGCCGGCTACCGGGAGATCATGCTGTGGACGACGGCGCTGCAGCGCCCGGCGCACCGCCTCTACGCGCGGGCCGGGTTCGTCCTCGAGGACGAGGAGCCGCCCGTGGAGCGCTTCGGCGACGTGGTCCACGGGCAGGTGTGGCGCAAGAAGCTGTGACCCGGGCCCGCGGAGGCGACGCGCCTCCGCGGGCCCGGTTCTCGCAGCGATCCCTAACTGCGGCGGCGGCCGGGACGGGGGTCGGACGGAGTTCCGGCCGCCTGTGCTACCGGCGTGGTGCCGGTCTTTCTGGGGGCTGGCTCTCACCTCCCTTCCGCTCGCGCCGGCCGGGGGCGTGACGGCCCGTCCGGCGAAGGGGGGAGGGCGCCGAAGGGCGCCCGGGTGACTGAGACCGGGCCGGCGCCGCGGTGGGACGTGGCCGCCGGCCCGGTCGCCGGGGGGTGCCGGTGCCGCGGGGGCGTGCGGCACCGGGGCCCGGGGAAGGCCGCTGCGCGGAGCCGGCCGGGTACGGCCGAGAACCCGAGGTGTGTCGCCGCGCGCCGGCGTGGAGCGCGCCGCGAACGCCCTCGGCCGTACGGGCCGGGCCGCCGGGGAGGGGGAACGCGGGAAGGGGCCGCCCGGTGCGTCGCATCTCGACTCCTCCTGGTTCCCGACCTGGGACTTTGCCGCCCCGAGGATCTTTCGTTCACCGTGTGTCACGATCTCGTTGCGTTAGGTACCCGGCCGTCATGTGCGCGTAAACGCGCTCCGTGCAAAGAATCAAGATCGCGAAGTGGTCTTTGCCTCCGCATTGCCCGGGGCGGCCTTCCGGCATCCTTTGCGTCATGCCTTGCACCTCGTGCGGCGGGACGGTCGCCCCGGACGGCCACTGCTGGGACTGCGGCACCCGCCAGCCCGCCTACCGCGCCCACCTGGAGACCGCCACCCCCACCGCCGCCGCCGTCACCGACCGCGCCGGCCGCGCCGTCAACGCCGACGCCGCGGCCCTCGCCGCCGCGGGCCCGTGGACGATCGCCGCCGTCTGCGACGGGGTCTCGATGTCGCCCCGCGCCGACCGCGCGGCGCGCGTCGCCGCCGACACCGCCGCCGCCGTCCTGGCCGCGCGCCTGCCGGGAGCCCTTCCCGAGCACGCCCTGGACGAGGCCGCTCTCCGCGCCTCCCGCGCCGTGGCCGCTCTCGCCGCCTCGGTCCACGCGGCTCCCGCCTGCACCTATGTCGCGGCCGTCACCGGTCCGGACGGCGTCTGGGCGAGCTGGGTCGGCGACAGCCGCGCCTACTGGCTCCCCGACGAGGGCCCGGGAATGGCCCTGACCGAGGACGACGTTGACGCGCAGGAAGTCCTGACGGCCTGGCTGGGCGCCGACGCCGGCGACCCGCACCCCCGGACCCGCAGCTACCGTCCGCAGGGCGCGGGACACGTGCTCCTGTGCACCGACGGCCTGTGGCGTCACGTGTCCGACCCCGCCGCCCTGCGCGCGCACTTGCGCGGCCACGCCCCGCTCGACGGCGCACGTGCCCTCGTCCAGTACGCCTTGGACGAGGGCACCCGCGACAACACCACCGCTCTCGTCATCCGCGTAGAGCGGGCTCAGCGCTGAACGAGCGTGGTCAGGAGCGGACGTCCTTGAGCCGCTGCGCGAGGGCCTTGTTCATCGCGTGGAACTGGGGCAGCGTCCGGTCGGTCAGCTGGCCTCGGACGAAGGGCACCGCGACGCCGCTGAACTCCTCGCTCTGGACGAGCCTGACGCGGCCCGGCGCGATGGGCTCGATGCGGAACCGGTGCTCCCCGTCGAAGAGCCCGCCGGGGCCGATCTTGCCGATCCAGCGGAGCTCGCGGCCGGGGTCGGCCGCGAGGACGGTCGGGGTGAAGGTGGTGTCGCCGCCCGGGTCGCGCAGGACATTGCGCAGGGTGGCGCCCTTCTCCAGCCTGCCCTCGGAGGAGACGATGAACGGGTTCCACTGCGCGTAGGCGGGCAGGTCGGCCAGGACCGTCCACACCTGCTCGGGCGTGGCGTCCAGCTCGATCGAGGTGCGCAGCGTGAAGGGGCGCAGGTTCGTCCAGGCCGTGTAGCCCGCGAGCAGGGCGGCGACGACGGCGAGTGCGGCCAGGAGGCGCCGCCGTCTCCGGCGCGGTGCCCGCTCGCCGTGGTCCGGGCGGGCGGGAATGGACGGAGCGATGGTCATGCCGGGTTCTCCTTCACGGGCAGGACGCCGCGGAGGGCGGCGTCGACCAGGTGTTCGGCGTAGGCGCGGTCGATGGGCAGGCCGGTGATCAGGAGCCGGTAGTACAGGGCGCCGGCGAGCTGGTCGAACAGCAGCGCCGGGTCGGTGTCGGGCCGCAGGTCGCCGCGCCGCCGGGCCCGGTCGATCAGCCCGATGGCCAGCGCGTTGCGCTGCTCGAACACGGCGCGGACGAGCGCTCCGATGTCGGGGTGCCGCGCGGCGGCGGCGACCAGCTCGCCCACGAGGCCGGACGAGGGGTCGCCGGGCGGGTGCCCGGGGCCGGCGCTCCGCGTCCGGTTCAGGCCGAGCGCGATCTGCTCCAGGTAGTCGGCGAGGTCGGCGCGGAGGTCGCCGGTGTCGGGCACCGGCACCTCGTCCTGCATCCGGGCGATGACGGCGATGGCGAGGTGGTCCTTGGTGGGCCAGCGCCGGTACAGCGTCGTCTTGGCGACCGCCGCCGCGCGGGCCACCTGGTCCACGGCGAAGGCGGCGTAGCCGTGCGCCAGGAGCTGCTCCTCGGCGGCCCGCAGGATCTGCTCGTCGGCGCCCGGGTCGCGGGGTCGGCCGCGGCGCGGCCGTGCGGGAGGCATCCGGCCCTCCTTTCGATACGGGCGTTTCGTAATTCCACGGTAGCCCGGCGGGACGTGATTACGCAACGCCCGTATCGAAACTCGGACTTGATCGCTCAGAGCGAACGTTGCTGCGGAAACAAAATGCAGCTCCGTTTTCTTGAGTGTGTATGACTCAACTTGAGGTTGGGTCGATGACGGACTTGGAGCTGAGCATGAGCGAAACCCTGACGCTGCCGGTGCTGCCCCTGGAAGACGGGGTCGTTCTGCCCGGCATGGTGGTCCCTCTGGACCTCTCCGAGAACGGCGAGGTCCGGGCGGCCATCGAAGCCGCGCGGGCGGTGTCGCAGTCCAAGGGCCCGGGCATCCGGTCGGCGGCCAAGCCGCGGGTGCTGCTGGTGCCCAGACTGAACGGACGGTACTCCGACGTCGGCACCCTCGGGGTGGTCGAGCAGGAGGGGCGGCTGCCGGGCGGCGAGCCGGGCGCGGTCGTCCGCGGCGTGTCCCGGGTGCGGATCGGGACCGGGACGACCGGCCCCGGCGCGGCGCTGTGGGTCGAGGGCACCGTGATCGAGGCGCCGCCGGCGTCCGGGCGGGCGCAGGAGCTGGCCAAGGAGTACAAGGGCCTGGTCGGCGCGATCCTGCAGAAGCGCGGCGCCTGGCAGGTCGTGGACGTGGTGCAGCAGATCGACGACCCGTCCACGCTGGCCGACAACGCCGGATACGCGCCCTACCTGACCGACGAGCAGAAGATCGAGGTCCTGGAGACCGTCGACGTGGTCGAGCGGCTGGAGCTGCTCATCGGCTGGACCCGCGACCACCTCGCCGAGCTGGACGTGGCGGAGACGATCCGCAAGGACGTCCAGGAGGGCATGGAGAAGACGCAGCGCGAGTTCCTGCTGCGGCAGCAGCAGGAGGCCATCCGCAAGGAGCTGGCCGAGCTGAACGGCGACCCCGCCGACGAGGAGGACGACTACCGGGCCCGGATCGAGGCCGCGAACCTCCCCGAGAAGGTGCGCGAGGCGGCGCTGAAGGAGGTCGACAAGCTGGAGCGGTCGTCCGACGCCTCGCCCGAGGGCGGCTGGATCCGCACCTGGCTCGACACCGTCCTCGACATCCCGTGGAACGAGCGCACCGAGGACGCCTACGACATCGCGGGCGCCCGCGAGATCCTGGACGCCGACCACGCCGGGCTGGACGACGTGAAGGAGCGCATCGTCGAGTACCTGGCCGTGCGCAAGCGGCGCGAGGACCGCGGCCTCGGCGTCGTGGGCGGCCGCAGAAGCGGCGCCGTGCTGGCGCTGACCGGTCCTCCCGGCGTGGGCAAGACCTCGCTGGGCGAGTCCGTCGCGCGGGCCATGGGCCGCAAGTTCGTCCGGGTCGCCCTGGGCGGCGTCCGGGACGAGGCCGAGATCCGCGGCCACCGCCGCACGTACGTGGGCGCGCTTCCCGGCCGCATCGTCCGGGCGATCCGCGAGGCCGGCTCGATGAACCCGGTCGTCCTGCTGGACGAGGTCGACAAGGTCGGCGCCGACTACCGGGGCGACCCGACGGCGGCGCTGCTGGAGGTCCTCGACCCCGAGCAGAACCACACCTTCCGGGACCACTACCTGGAGGTGGAGCTCGACCTGAGCGACGTGCTGTTCCTCGCCACGGCGAACGTGGTCGAGGCCATCCCCGGGCCGCTGCTCGACCGGATGGAGCTGGTGGAGCTGGACGGCTACACCGAGCACGAGAAGGTCACCATCGCCCGCGACCACCTGCTGCCGCGCCAGCTCGACAAGGCGGGGCTGGAGGCGTCGGAGGTGGCGTTCGGCGACGACGCGCTGCGGCTGTTGGCGGCCGAGTACACCCGCGAGGCCGGCGTCCGGTCCCTGGACCGCTCGATCGCGCGGGTGCTGCGGAAGGTCGCCGCGAACGTGGCGCTGGAGAAGGCGGCGCTCCCGGTCGCGATCGGTGCGGCCGACCTCAAGGACTACCTGGGCCGGCCCAGGTTCACCCCGGAGGTCGAGCTGAGCCGGGGCGAGCGCCGCACCGGCGTGCCGGGCGTGGCGACGGGCCTCGCGGTCACCGGCGCGGGCGGCGACGTGCTCTACATCGAGGCGTCGCTGGCCGACAAGGAGACCGGCGACACCGGCGTGACGCTCACCGGACAGCTCGGCGACGTCATGAAGGAGTCGGCCCGGATCGCGCTGTCCTACCTGCGCTCGCGCGGCGCGGAGCTGGAGCTGCCGGTCGGCGACCTGAAGGACCGCGGCGTCCACGTCCACGTGCCCGCCGGCGCGATCCCGAAGGACGGCCCGAGCGCGGGCATCACGATGACGACGGCCCTGGCCTCCCTGCTGTCGGGGCGGCCGGTCCGCGCGGACGTCGCGATGACCGGCGAGGTGTCGCTGACCGGGCGGGTGCTGCCGATCGGCGGCCTGAAGCAGAAGCTGCTCGCCGCGTCCCGGCTCGGCATCACCACCGCGATCGTGCCGAAGCGGAACGAGCCCGACCTCGAGGACGTCCCGGCCGAGGTGCTGGAGAACATGACGGTCTTCACCGTCAGCGACGTCCGCGAGGTGCTGGACCTGGCCCTGGAGCCGGCCACCACCGCGGTGGCGGCCTGACGCACGGCGGACGCCCCCGACGCACGGCGACCGCCTGACGCACGGCCGAACGCCCGCGCCGATCCGGCGCGGGCGTTCGCATGCCGGGATTCGGTCCCGGCCGTAACCCGGGGCCGCGCATACTCCGGGACGGGGCGGGGACCAGCCGCCGGGTGTTGGTGGAAATGTGGCAGCCCGCGACGCCGGGCGAACGGGTCCCGTGGTACATCGTCGCCTTGCGCGTCCTCGTCGTCCTGGTGGCGCTGGGCCTTCTCGGCGTCTTCTTCTACTTCGCGTTCAGGCTCACGCTCACGCCCGTCCAAGACAACGGCCAGGCCGGCGGCAACACCGATCCCGGCCGCTCACTGCGCTTCTACCTGGACCGCCCCACCAAGGAGGCCGTCTTCCAGATAGGCGGCAACCTGGCGCTCCTGGCCCCGCTCGGCGTCCTGCTGCCCATCGTCTGGACGACACTGCGCGGCCCCATACGCCTGGCCCTCCTGACCGGAGTGCTCTCCCTGACCATCGAGGCCATCCAGGGCGCCCTGGTGGTGGGACGCGCCTTCGACATAGACGACGTCATCCTGAACGTGTCCGGCGTGGTCCTGGCCTACCTCTTCCTGGGCCGCCGCCTATCCAAGGCCCTCCGCGGCGCCTAGCAATTCTCGTCCTCGGCCTGATCCGCATCCTGATCCTGGTCGGAGGCAAGACCAGTGCCGCGTTCGCCTACCTGCGCCGCGAGATGCGCCTGGACCCCCGCCCCCAGCCGTGAAGGGCGGCCCGCGCCCGGCCTCGGCTCAGCCGGGGATCAGGTGGAAGACCCGTAGTTCGCGTTGGGCGCGTTCCACGTAGTCGTTGTAGACGGGCCAGACGGCGGTGAGGCGGGGCCAGACCTCCTTGCGCTCCCTGTCGTCCAGGAGGTGGGCGGTGACGGGGACGGTGCGGCCCTGGAAGCTGACCTCGGCGGCGGGGTTCTTGAGGAGGTTGCCCGTCCAGGCGGGGTGCTTCTCGCGGCCGAAGTTGGAGCCGACGACGTACCAGCCGCCCGCCGGGTCGGGCAGGCAGGCGAGCGGCGTCCGGCGGGGGAGGCCGCTCTTGGCGCCGGTCGCGGTGAGGACGAGGCTCGGGACGAGGAGCTGGCCGAGCATCAGCCGGCCGCCCGTCGCCCTGTGCAGGGCCCGGTCCACGGGCGGGACGACCTTCGGGCCCACCTTGGCGAACCATTCGGCGCCCGAGACCCGGTGGAAGACGGGCCCGAAGGTGCGCTGGATCAGGGTCGGCATCGGCTTCTCCTCGGCGGCGGCGAGCCGTCCGGCCCGGCGCGGGTTCAGATGGCCGCTGCGCGCCAGCCACCGCAGCCCGTCGGCGACGGTCTCCTCGACGGGGCGCAGCGTGAGGTCGAGCGCCTCCAGGATGGGGCGGTCGTCGGTCGGGACGAGCGTGACCATGAACTCGGCCGCGTCGCGGGTGAGCGGGTAGTCGAAGTGGCGGACGCGCTTGGCCGCGTCCAGCGCCGAGCCCAGCGCGAGCATGGCGCGGGACGGGACGCGTACACGGCGGCACTTCACCCCGGTGAGGCGGTCGCACAGGTCGGCGTACTGCGGCCAGGTCAGGTAGTGCCCGCCCAGGACCCAGCGGCTCGGGCCCTGGCGCGCCTCGACGGAACGTGCCAGCGCCTCGCCGAGGTCGCGGACGTCGATGACGGAGACGCCGCCGCCTGGCAGCGGCCACACCTTGCCGAGCGCGGCGGCGAGCCCCTCCATCAGGGCGTCGAGCGAGGGCTGGTCGGGGCCGCAGACGCCGCCCGGGTAGACGATCGTCACCGGTGCGCCGTCCTCCTGGAGGCCGCGCACGTAGCGCTCGGCCGCCAGCTTGGACCTGCCGTAGTCGGTGCGGGGGTTCGCCAGCGCGTCGCTCGCGGTGATGACCGTGCCGGACGGAGGGACGAACACCCCGATCGTGGACACGTGGATCACGGGGGACAGGCCCTGGGCGACGGCGCCGCCGACCACGTTGCGGGTGCCCCGGACGTTGACCTCGACCAGGTCGCCGGCGCCGCCGGTCACGCCGATCGCGGCGGCGGCGTGGACGGCGGCGTCGCAGCCGGTGAGGGCTTCGGACACCGCGTCCGCGTCCAGCATGTCGCCCTGGACGAGTTCCACGTCCTCGACCGCGACGCCGACCGTCCGGAGCACCCCGGCCGCCTTGCCGGGGTCGCGCACGAGCGCGCGCGGGCGGTGCCCGGCGGCGAGGAGGGCGCGGACGGTGTGGGAACCGACGAACCCCGAGGCGCCGGTGACGAAGATCCGCATGGGGACAAACTAGCGCTTGGTCCGACCTGGGCGACAGCCCGTTCGCGGCGTCCGGTCAGCGTAGCGCCGGTATTTTCGGACACCTTCATTACCGGCCGGGGGACGGTCCGCCGTTGACGCCGCTGGAACGGTCCAGCCACACTCGTGACGCACCTGACCGCCGACCGGGAGGGGATCGATGAGGATCGGACTGGCCGGCGCGGGGCGCATCGGCGCGCGCCACGCCGCCGCTCTCCGCGCACTGCCCGAGGTGGACGCCCTGCTCATCGCCGACGCGGACGCCGCCCGCGCGCGCGACCTCGCGGCCCGCCTCGCGTCCCCGGCGCGGGCGCTGGACACCGTCGGGGAGCTGTTCGAGGCCGGGCTGGACGGCCTGGTCGTCGCGGCCGCCACCGACGCGCACGCGGCCCTGGTGGCGCGGGCCGTGGCCGCGCGAACTCCCGTCTTCTGCGAGAAGCCGCTCGCCGCGGACGTTGATGGAACGTTCCAGACCGTCCGGGCGGCGGCCGCCGCCGGGGTGTCGGTGCAGGTCGGGTTCCAGCGCCGCTTCGACGCCGGGAACGCGGCGGCCCGGGAGGCGCTCGCGTCCGGGCGGCTCGGCTGGCTGCACACCGTCCGGTCGTGCAGCTTCGACCCGTCGCCGCCGCCCGCCGAGTACGTCCCGTCGTCCGGCGGGCTGTTCCGCGACTGCGTCATCCACGACCTGGACCTCATCCGGTTCGTCACCGGGCGCGAGGTCGTCCGGGTGATGGCCGCGGGCGCCAACCGCGGCGACGACTTCTTCCGCGAGTGCGGCGACATCGACACCGGTTCGGCGCTGCTCGTCCTCGACGACGGGACGCTCGGCGTCGTCTCCGCCACCCGCTACAACGCCGCGGGCTACGACGCGCGGCTGGAGCTGTTCGGCTCCAAGGACAGCATCGTCGCCGGCCTGGACGACCGTACGCCCGCCACTCCGCTGCCCGAACAGGACGCCGAGCCCAGGCCCGCCTACAGCGGCTTCATGGAGCGCTTCTCCGACGCCTACGACGCCGAGATCCAGGCGTTCGTGGACATGGTCGCCGGCCGCCGCACCAACCCGTGCCCGCCCGAGGACGCCCTGGAGGCGTTCTACCTCGCCGAGGCGTGCGAGATGTCGATGCGCGAGGGCAGGATCGTCGGCACCGAGGAAGTGCGCCGATGACCCTCAGCTCCACCACGGGCGACCCCGCCACGGTCTTCGACCTCATCACGATGGGGCGGGTGAGCGTCGACGTCTACCCCGACCAGGTCGGCGTCCCGCTGGAGGACGTCGAGTCCTTCGGCAAGTACCTCGGCGGCAGCCCCACCAACGTCGCCGTAGCGGCGGCCAGGTACGGCCGTAGCACCGCCGTCATCACGCGCACTGGCGACGACCCGTTCGGACGGTTCGTCCACAAGGCGCTCCAGGGTTACGGCGTAGACGACCGGTACGTCACGGCCGTCCCCGGCCTGCCGACCCCACTGGCCTTCTGCGAGATCTTCCCGCCGGACGACTTCCCGCTGTACTTCTACCGCTATCCGAAGGCGCCCGACCTGGAGATCCGCCGCGACGAGCTGGACCTGGAGACGATCCGCCGGGCGCGCATCGTGTGGGGCACCGTCACGGGCCTCTCCCAGGAGCCCAGCCGTGAGGCGACCCTGGCGGCGCTGGCCGAGCACCCCGGGCAGACCGTCATTGACCTCGACTACAGGCCGATGCTGTGGGACGACCCCGCCGAGGCCCCGCACTGGGCAGGCCGCGCCCTGGAGCACGCGAAGGTCGCCGTCGGCAACCTGGACGAGTGCGAGGTCGCGGTGGGGGAGCGGGAGCCGGACGCCGCCGCCCGCGCCATCCTCGAACGCGGCCCGGAACTCGCCATCGTGAAGATGGGCCCGGACGGCGTCCTCGCCGCGACGGCGGAGGAGAGCGTGCGGGTCCCGCCGGTCGAGGTCGAGGTCGCCAACGGGCTCGGCGCCGGGGACGCGTTCGGCGGCGCCGTCTGCCACGGCCTCCTCGCCGGCTGGGACCTGCGGCGGCTCGTGGAGTTCGCGGGCGCGGCCGGCGCGATCGTCGCGTCCCGCATCGCCTGCTCGGCCGCCATGCCCGCGCAGGACGAGGTCGAAGCACTGCTCAAGGAGACCGGTTGACGTCCTCCCCCGCCTGAAGGCGAGGGATTCCAATCCGTCCCCTACGGAGAGAGGAGAGTGGGTTGAGGTTCGCGGTTCGCCGGCCGGGCCAGGGCCCAGCCTCCCCGCGCGGCCACCGTGCGTCCCACGGCGGTGTCTTTGATGTTGCGTGCGGCGTTGATGTCGGCGTTGGCCCGGTGCCCGCAGGCGACGCATCGGAACACCGCTTGGCTCTCGCGGTTGTCCGGGGCGCGGTGCCCGCAGGCGTTGCAGGTCTGCGACGTGTACGCCGGGTCGACCCGGACCAGGCGCCCGGGTGCCTTGTGCTCCAGGCGGGTGACCAGTTGTCCCCACCCGTTGGCCAGGATGCCCCGGTTGAGCGCGGCCTTGGCGCGCACACCCGTGCCGGGTGCCTCGACGGTGCCGCGCGCCGACCGGGTCATGGCGGCGATGTTCAGATCCTCGACGGCGATGACGTCGAACCGGCGCGGCAGATCCGTCGAGGTCTTCTCCACCCAGTCCCTGCGGCGGTCGGCCTCACGCGCTTTCAACCGGGCGATGGCGGCCTTGACCCGGGCACGCCTGTTCGCCCCCCGGCGCGCGCGTGCCAAGCGCCGCAGCAGCCGCCTCAACCGCTCGGCCTCACCGGCCGTCAGGCCCGGCACGCTGCTGGTCTCGCCCGTGGACAGCGCGGCCGACACCACCACGCCCCGGTCCACACCGACCGCCGCACCATTGCCGGGCGCGGGGATGGGGTCGGGGACGGCGGCGAACGCGACATGCCAGCGCCCGGTGCGGTCGCGGGTCACCCGGAACGACTTCACCCCCGGTGGGACGGGCCGGGACCAGCGGAACCGCACCCACCCCACCTTCGGCACCCGCACCTCACCGGTACGGCGCGACAACCGCCGCACATCCCAGGCACGCCCGCGGGCACCGACAATCCGGAACCCCTCATGCACCCCCGCCTTGCGCCAGGTGGGGCGCCGGTGCGTGCCCGCGAAGAAGTTCGCCATCGCCTGCGCGAAGTCCTTCAGCGTCTGCTGCTGCACCGTCTGCGACCCCGCCGCCAGCCACCCGAACGCAGCCCGCGCCTCGGTCAACTGCCGGGCCTGCGCGGCATACCCCGGAGCCGGGCCCCGCCGCGGCGTCCACCACGCCTGCTGCTCCACGGCCAGGTTCCACACAAATCGGGCGTGCGAGCAGTGCTCCAGCAGCCCCGCCTCTTGGGCGGGGGTCGGGCACAACCGGTACCGGGACATGCCCGCACCATACCGACCGCCACCGACACAACCCGGAGAGTCATTGTGCCGCATCGTTCCGCGTTTCCTCCCCGCCCTGAAGGACGGGGTTCCCACGCTGCAGGAATCCGATGAACCACCATCTGCCCGCCGGCACCGCCGGAGAAGGCCCCTACGGGCTCGTCGTCACGCCCGAGTCGGCCGGCTGGACGTACTCCGCGCTGCGCGTCCTCGACCTCTCCGGCGGCGGCGAGCACACCTTCGGCACCGGCGCGTTCGAGACGATCGTGCTGCCGCTGGCCGGGTCGTGCACGGTGGAGTGCGACGGCGCGCGGTTCGAGCTGGCGGGCCGCGACGACGTGTTCAGCCGGGTCAGCGACTTCGCCTACGTGCCGCGCGACGCCCGGGTCACGGTGCGGGGGAGCGGCCGGTTCGCGCTGGCCGGCGCCCGCTGCGAGAACCGGCTGGAGCCCCGCTACGGCCCGGCCGAGAAGGTGCCGTTGGAGCTGCGCGGCGCGGGCGCGGCGAGCCGCCAGGTCAACAACTTCGGCACGCCGGACGGCTTCCCGTTCGCCGAGAAGCTGATCGCCTGCGAGGTGCTCACGCCGGGCGGGTGCTGGTCGTCCTTCCCGCCGCACAAGCACGACGAGGACCGGCCCGGCGAGTCGGTGCTGGAGGAGATCTACTACTTCGAGGTCGCCGGGGACGGCATGGGCTACCAGCGCGTCTACGGCACGGCGGAGCGTCCCATCGACGTGCTCGCCGAGGTCCGCACCGGGGACGCGGTGCTGATCCCGCACGGCTGGCACGGGCCGTCGATGGCGCCGCCCGGCCACGACCTCTACTACCTGAACGTGATGGCCGGCCCGTCCCCGGAGCGGGCCTGGCGGATCTGCGACGACCCCGCGCACGCGTGGATCCGCGACACCTGGTCCGGGCAGGAGACCGATCCGCGGCTCCCGCTGACCTCGGCGGACGGGCGCCGCTGACGCGGCGGGCGCGCGCCGCGGCCCCCGGACGGTGCCGAATTGTGAGCGGGATCGCGCGCACGCCCGCCCTCATCTGTGATCAACTCCTCACACCGACACATTCGGGGAGAAACGGAGAGCAGCCGATGAGAGGCGTTGTCGCGCGCGGGTCGACCCGGAGGCTCGCGGTCCTGGCCGCCGCTGGGCTGCTGGCGCTGAGCGCCTGCAGCAGCTCGGGCGGGAAGAAGTCCGAGGAGGCCCCCGAGGGCGCCGGCCCCCGGCTGAAGATCGCGATGGTGACCCACTCGGGCGCCGGCGACACGTTCTGGGACATCGTGCAGAAGGGCGCGAAGGCGGCCGCCGCCAAGGACAACGTCGAGTTCCTCTACTCGGCGGACCCGGACGGCGGCAAGCAGGCGCAGCTCGTCCAGGCGGCGATCGACAAGAAGGTCGACGGGATCATCGTCACGCTCGCCAAGCCCGACGCGATGAAGGACGCGCTGGCGCGCGCCGCCGCCGCGAAGATCCCGGTCGTGTCGATCAACTCCGGCGCGGCGGAGTCGGTGAAGCTCGGCGCGGTCGCGCACTTCGGGCAGGACGAGTCGATCGCCGGTGAGGCGGCCGGCACCGAGCTCGGCGAGATCGGCGCGAAGAAGGCGCTGTGCGTCATCCACGAGCAGGGCAACGTGGGGCTGGAGGCCCGCTGCGCCGGCGCGAAGAAGACGTTCGGCGGCGACCTGGAGAACCTGTTCGTCCAGGGCACGAACATGCCGGACGTCAAGTCGTCCATCACCGCCAAGCTCCAGTCGGACAAGGCCATCGACGGGATCCTGACGCTCGGCGCGCCGTTCGCCGCGACCGCCGTCGACTCGGTGAAGGAGACCGGGAGCAAGGCCAAGATCGGCACGTTCGACCTGAACAAGGACCTCATCGCCTCGCTCAAGGCGGGGTCCATCGAGTTCGCCGTCGACCAGCAGCCGTACCTGCAGGGCTACGAGGCCGTCGACCAGCTGTGGCTGCTGAAGAACAACGGCAACGTCCTCGGCGGCGGGCGCCCGGTGCTGACCGGCCCCGCGATCGTCACGAAGCAGAACGCGGGCGACCTGGAGGCGTTCGCGAACCGGGGGACGCGATGACGCAGGCGGTCGCCGAGCCGCCCCCGGTGGCCGGCCCCGGCTCCGACGAGCGCCTGGCCCGGCGGTCGCCGCTCCGGCGGCTGCTGGGCCGCCCGGAGCTCGGCGCGCTGCTCGGCGCCGTCGCGCTGTTCGTGTTCTTCTCGGCGGTCGCGGACGCGTTCCTGCGCGCCGGGTCGTTCTCGACCGTGCTGTACGCCAGCTCCACGTTCGGGATCATGGCGGTCGGGGTGTCGCTGCTGATGATCGGCGGCGAGTTCGACCTGTCGGCCGGGGTGATGGTGACGTCGTCGGCGCTCATCGCGGCGCTGACCTCCTACCAGCTCACGCTGAACGTGTGGGCCGGCGTCGCGATCTCGCTCGTGGTGACGCTGGCGCTCGGCATGGTCAACGGCATCCTCTACATCAAGACCAGGCTGCCGAGCTTCATCATCACGCTGGCCACGTTCTTCATGCTCGCCGGGCTGAACCTCGGCGTGACGAAGGCGCTCACCGGCAACGTCGCCAGCGACTCCGTCCGCGACATGGACGGCTTCGGCTCCGCCCGCGCGGTGTTCGCCTCCGACGTGGACGTCCTCGGCGTCAACGTGAAGATCACCGTGTTCTGGTGGCTGCTGTTCACCGCGATCGCGACCTGGCTGCTGCTGCGCACCCGCGCCGGCAACTGGATCTTCGCGGCGGGCGGCGCGGCGGCCAGCGCCCGCGCGGTCGGCGTCCCGGTCGACCGGGTCAAGATCGGCCTGTTCATGGGGGTCGCGTTCTGCGCCTGGTTCTCCGGGATGCACCTGGTGTTCGCGTTCGCGACCGTCCAGTCCGGCGAGGGCATCGGCAACGAGTTCCTGTACATCATCTGCGCGGTCATCGGCGGCTGCCTGCTGACCGGCGGCTACGGGTCGGCGATCGGCGCGGCCATCGGCGCGTTCATCTTCGGCATGACGAACAAGGGCATCGTGTACGCCGAGTGGAACCCCGACTGGTTCCGGTTCTTCCTCGGCGCGATGCTGCTGATCGCGACCGTGGTGAACCTGATCGTGCGGCGCAGAGTGGAGCGGTCGTCATGACGGACGCGAAGGCGGCGCCGCTGCTCCGGCTGGCCGGCGTCGGCAAGAACTACGGCAACGTCATCGCGCTGCGGGACGTCGACATGGAGGTGTCCGCGGGCGAGGTCACCTGCGTGCTGGGCGACAACGGGGCGGGCAAGTCCACGCTCATCAAGGTGGTCGCGGGCCTGCACCGGCACGACGCCGGGACGTACGAGGTGCAGGGCGAGGAGGTCTCCTTCGGCTCGCCCCGCGACGCCCTCGACCGGGGCATCGCGACCGTCTACCAGGACCTCGCGGTCGTCCCGCTGATGCCGGTCTGGCGGAACTTCTTCCTCGGCTCGGAGAAGCGCAAGGGCTTCGGCCGGCTGGACATCGGGTTCATGCGCAGGACCGCCCACGCCGAGATGGCCGCGATGGGCATCGACCTGCGCGACGTCGACCAGCCCATCGGGACGCTGTCGGGCGGCGAGCGCCAGTGCGTCGCGATCGCCCGCGCCGTCTACTTCGGCGCCAAGGCCCTCGTCCTGGACGAGCCGACCGCCGCGCTCGGCGTGAAGCAGGCCGGGGTGGTGCTGCGCTACGTCCTCCAGGCGCGCGAGCGGGGCCTCGCGGTCGTGTTCATCACCCACAACCCGCACCACGCCTACCCGGTCGGGGACCGCTTCCTGATCCTCAACCGGGGCCGCAGCATCGGCTACCGCACCAAGGACGCGATCACCCGGGAGGAGCTGACCGGCCTCATGGCGGGCGGCGCCGAACTGGAGGAGCTGGCCCACGAACTGGACGCGGCGGCCTCCCCGGCCTCCCCGCCCTCCGAGGCCGACGCCTAGCGGACGGCGCGAGGGTCAGGCGGGGGCGAGCCAGGCGCGGCACAGCCACCAGGCGTTGACGCCGCCGAAGGTGTCGGACGTGTCGATGCCGGTGGCCTCCGCGAACCGCCGGACCCTGTTCCGCACCGTGTTGGGGTGCACGAACAGGGCCTCCGCGGCGGCGGTCACGTCGCGGCCCGCCTCCAGCCAGGCGCACACCGCGCGGGCGACCGGCCCGGCGCTCGCGCCGAGGTCCGCGCGGGCCACCCGGTACCGGTCGAGCAGCGCGGAGGCGAGGTCGGTGCGGTCGGCCGCCGCCGCGACCACGGCCACCTCGGCGATGTGCACCACCCCGGTCCGCCCGGTCGCCTCGGCGGCGGCGAGCGCGGAGACGGCGAGGCGGCGCGCGGCGGCCAG
>NZ_JBFARO010000032.1:0-83198 GCF_040677125.1 Actinomadura sp. NPDC049382 | reverse complement strand
CGGCGGGCGGCGGCGCCGGGGCCGTCGAGATCCCCGTCGTCTACGACGGCGCCGACCTCGGCGAGGTCGCCGACCGCACCGGCCTCACCCCGGCCGAGGTCGTCGCCGCGCACACCGGCACCCCGTGGCGGGTCGCGTTCACCGGGTTCGCGCCCGGCTTCGGGTACCTGGAGGGCGGCGACCCGCGGCTGGACGTCCCGCGCCGCGCCGTGCCCCGCGTCCGCGTCCCGGCGGGCGCGGTCGGCCTCGCCGGGCGGTTCAGCGGGGTCTACCCCGCCGAGTCGCCCGGCGGCTGGCAGCTCATCGGGCGCACGGAGGCCGTCCTCTGGGACCTCGACCGCGACCCGCCCGCCCTGCTCCGCCCCGGAATCTCGGTCCGCTTCGTCGAACGGGAACCATGAAGCGCGGCCTGGACGTTCTCGACACAGGGCCCCTGGCGACAGTCCAGGACATGGGCCGACCGGGTCACGCGGCGCTCGGTGTGGGGGTGTCGGGCGCCGCTGACCCGGTTTCCCTCCGCCTCGCTAACCGCGCCGTCGGCAACCCCGGCGGCGCGGCCGCGGTCGAGGTCACCTTCGGCGGGCTGCGCGTCCGCTGCCGGGGCGGGGTCTTCGCCGCCGTCACCGGCGCGCCCGCCCCGCTGCTGGCGGCCGCCCCGAGGCGCCCTACACCGTGCTCCACCTGCGCGACGGCGCCGAACTCCGGATGGGCGCCCCGCCCGCCGGGCTGCGCAGCTACCTGGCGGTGCGCGGCGGGATCGCCGTCCCGCCCGTCCTCGGCTCCCGCGCCACCGACACCCTCGCCGGCCTCGGCCCCGCCCCGCTCAAGCCCGGCGACCTGCTGCCCGTCGGCCCGCCGCCCCGCGAGGCGCCGCTGCTGGACGTCCTGCCCGTCCGCCCGCCCGCCGCCGGCGACGTCGAACTGCGCGCGATCCCGGGCCCGCGCGCCGACTGGTTCGCCCCCGGCGCGCTGGACGTGCTGTTCACCGCCGCCTACACCGCGACCAGCGACATCGACCGCGTGGGCATGCGCCTCGACGGGCCCGGCCTGCCCCGCGCCGGACGCGGCGAGCTGCCCAGCGAGGGGACGGTCACCGGGGCGCTGCAGGTCCCGCCGTCCGGGCGGCCCGTGCTGTTCCTCGCCGACCACCCGCTCACCGGCGGGTATCCCGTCATCGCGGTGGTCGCGTCCGCCGACATCGGGCGCGCCGCCCAGATCCGCCCCGGGCAGCGGCTCCGCTTCCGGCCGCATCCCGTACCGCACCTCGGAAAGGACCGACCATGACCGCACCGCTCGACCCGGGCGCGCTCAGCCCGGACCAGGCCAGGGCGCTGTTCCGGGCCGGCCTGCGCGTCCCCACCTCCGGCTGGTGCGCCGGCTGGACGCAGGCGAACCTGATCACCGTGCCCCGCGCGGACGCCTACGACCTGCTGCTGTTCGCGCAGCGCAACCCCAAGCCGTGCCCGGTGCTCGACGTCACCGAGCCCGGCGCGACCTCGGCCGGGCTGTTCGCCGGCGACCTGCGCACCGACCTGCCCGGCTACGTCGTCTACGAGCACGGCGAACCGGTCGCCGAGGTCACCGACGTGACCGGGTACTGGCGCGACGACCTCGTGTCGTTCCTCATCGGCTGCAGCTTCACCTTCGAGGACGCGCTCCGCGAGGCGGGCGTCCCCGTCCGGCACCTCGAGCAGAACCGGAACGTCCCGATGTACCGGACGAACCGGATGTGCCGCCGCGCCGGCGATTTCGGCGGCCCGCTCGTCGTCTCGATGCGCCCGGTCCCGGCCGCGCAGGTCGCCGACGCCGTCCGGGTGACGGCGCGGTACCCGTCCGTCCACGGCGCTCCCGTGCACGTGGGCGACCCGGTCGAACTCGGCATCGACGACCTGGACGCGCCCGACTTCGGCGACCCGGTCGAGATCCGGGTGGACGAGATCCCGGTGTTCTGGGCGTGCGGCGTGACCCCGCAGGCGGCGGTGATGGCGTCCCGTCCCAAGCTCGCCATCGGGCACGCGCCCGGCCACATGGCGATCACCGACGCCCGCGACACCCGGTACCTCGTGCCCTGAGCCGTACCCGGTGCCCTGAACCCGGCATAGGCTTCCCCCATGCCCGAGACCGTCGCCCCGGGCGACCGCCTGGGGGAGCGCTACCGCCTCGACCGCCCCGTCGGCGCCGGCGGCATGGCGACCGTCTGGCGCGCGGTCGACCTGGTGCTCGACCGCGCCGTCGCCGTCAAGGTGCCCAACGAGGGCTGGCCCGAGGAGTTCACGCGGCGGCTCCGCCAGGAGGCGAAGGCCGCCGCGGGCCTCACCCACCCCAGCATCACGGGCGTCTACGACTACGGCGAGCACGAGACCGGCCCAGAGGGCTCCGGGGCTTCGCCCGCGCGCGACCGCATCCCGTACGTGGTCATGGAGCTGCTGGACGGGGAGACCCTGGCGGCGCGGCTGGCCCGCGGCCCGCTGCCCTGGCGGGAGGCCGCCGGGATCTGCGCGCGCGTCGCCGACGCGCTGGCCGCCGCCCACGCCGCCGGCGTCGTCCACCGCGACATCAAGCCCGCGAACGTGTTCCTCACGCCGGTCGGCGTGAAGGTCCTCGACTTCGGCATCGCGTTCACCGGCCCGTCCACCGCGGGCGGCCCGGTCCTCGGCACGCCCGCCTACGTCGCCCCCGAACTCCTGCGCGGGGCCGCCCCGACCTCGGCCGCCGACATCTACTCGCTGGGCATCGTGCTCAACGAGTGCCTGCGCGGCGCCGCCGAGATCCCCGGGCAGGTCACCGCGCTGGCGCGCGACTGCCTCGGCGACGACCCCGAGGCCCGTCCCAGCGCGCGGGAGGCGGCGTACGTCCTGGCCGCGGCGTCGGGCGTCCAGCTGGCGCAGGTCCCGGAGGCGCCGCCGCCGTCCCCGCCCGGTGACACCGTGCCCCGGCAGCCGACGCGGGTGCTGGACGAACCGCCGCCCGCCGACCCTCCGGCCGGGTCGTCCGCGCGCAGGCCGCTCATCGTCGCCGGGGCCCTGGCGGGCGGGATCGCCCTGCTCGCCGCACTGCTGGCGGCCCTCGCGCCCGACTCGTCCCGCGACTCCGCCGCGTCGCCGTCCGCGGGCCCGCCGTCCCGCCCGGCGGCCGCCGCGTGCGCGGTGTCCTACCGGGTGGACGGCACCTGGCCGCAGGGCTTCCAGGCGACCGTCCGCATCACGAACCTGGGGGACGGCGCCATCGACGGCTGGCGGCTCGGCTTCGCGTTCCCCGACGGCCAGGCGATCACGCAGCTGTGGAACGGCAGCCAGGTGCAGGACGGCCCGTCCGTCACGGTGACGGCGGCGGACTGGAACCGCTCGATCCCGCCGGACGGCACGGCCGAGTTCGGGTTCATCGGCCGCCAGGACGGCGCCAACGCGGCGCCCACCCGGTTCACCCTCAACGGCGGCGAGTGCGCCGGCTGAGCGGTGATCATGGGAGCGCTCCCAGAACGTTCCCGCAGGTCAGTCCGGATCCGGCCGAATTGAGGTCCGGCGACCTATTGTGTGCGTCCCGGTCGAGGGCTTAGCATCCCGGCAATCGAAGCGCTTCGACAGATCGACGCCCGACTCGGCAAGGACCCGGACGCCACCGGCATCCGTCCCACCCCCCGGAGGAACCCATGTTCAAGGCAGGCAGGAGCGCGGCGGTGCTCGCCGCCCTTGCCGCGGCGGCGCTGTCGCTCACCGCGTGCGGCGGTGACGACGACGGCGGCTCCGGCGGCAAGGAGCTGAAGCTCTGGCACTACGAGTCCCCGGACAGCGCCATGGGCAAGGCCTGGAACGAGGCCATCAAGGAGTTCGAGGCCACCCACCCCGGCGTCAAGGTGACGTTCGAGGAGAAGGGCTTCGAGCAGATCCAGAAGACCGCGCCGATGGTCCTGAACTCCAAGGACGCCCCGGACCTCATGGAGTACAACAAGGGCAACGCGACCGCGGGCCTCCTCTCCAAGCAGGGCCTGCTCACCGACCTCACGTCCGAGGTCGCCAAGCGCGGCTGGGACAAGCTGGTCAGCCCCAACGTCCAGGTCACCGCCAAGTACGACGCCAAGGGCACGATGGGCGGCGACAAGTGGTTCGGCGTGCCCAACTACGCCGAATATGTCCAGGTCTACTACAACAAGGACCTGTTCAAGAAGCACGGCGTCGAGATCCCGACGACGTACGCCGAGCTCACCGCCGCGATGGACAAGTTCGTCGCCAAGGGCGTCACCCCGCTGACCAACGCGGGCGCCGAGTACATGGCGCACCAGTTCGTCTACCAGCTCGCCCTGGACAAGGCCGACAAGAGCTGGGTGGACGCCTACCAGCGCTACACCGGCAAGGTCGACTTCCACGACGCCGCCTGGACCGCCGGAGCCACCACCTTCGCCGACTGGGTGAAGAAGGGCTACATCGCCAAGAACTCCGTCAGCCTCAAGGCCGAGGACGCGGGCGTCGCCTTCATGAGCGGCAAGTTCCCGATGATGTTCTCCGGCAGCTGGTGGTTCGGCCGGGTCGCCGCCGAGTCCAAGTTCGACTGGGAGACCGCCGTGTGGCCCGGCGCCAAGCTGACGCTCGGCTCCGGCGGCAACCTGTGGGTCGTCCCGAAGGGCTCGAAGAACAAGCAGCTCGCCTACGACTTCATCGACATCACGATGAAGAAGAAGGTGCAGAACCTCCTCGGCAACGCGGGCGGCATCCCGGTCGCGGCCGACCCGTCCGCGATCACCGAGCCGAAGGCCAAGAAGCTCATCGACGACTTCAACGGCCTCGCGCAGTCCGACGGCCTCGCCTACTACCCGGACTGGCCCGTCGCCGGCTTCTACGACGTGTGGGTGTCGCAGACGCAGAAGCTCATGAACGGCGAGTCGCCGAGCAAGGCCCTGGACGGCGTCCAGAAGTCCTACGAGGACGGCCTGCCGAAGTGACGGCGCAGGGCCGCGGCCGGTCGCGGGAGCAGCTGGGCTACCTGCCCTACCTGCTCCCCGGCCTGCTCCTCTTCACCGCCGTCATCGGCGTGCCGTTCCTGATGAACATCGGGACGAGCTTCACCGAGTGGACGGGCGTCGGCACCCCGAAATGGGTCGGGCTCGCCAACTACCGGGAGCTGGTCCAGGACGCCGACTTCTGGGCGTCCTTCGGGCACAACGCGCTGGTCATCCTCGGGATGGCGGTCGTCCCGACGCTGATCGGGCTGGTGCTGGCCTCGGCCCTGACCGACCTGATCGACCGGCACTTCGGCGCCCGGACCGCGAGCGTCCTGCGCGCGTGCGTCTACCTGCCGCAGGTGCTGCCGATCGTCATCGCGGGCGTCGTGTGGAGCTGGCTGCTCGCCCCCGAGAACGGCGCGGTGAACGCGCTGCTGGACGCGGTCGGCCTCGGCTCCCTCGCGCACGACTGGCTGGGCGACCCGGCGACCGCGCTGTGGAGCGTCCTCGGCGTGATGGTGTGGATCCAGATCGGGTTCCCGCTGGTCATCTTCATGTCGGGGCTGCAGCGGGTCGACCCGTCGCTGTACGAGGCGGCGGAGATCGACGGCGCCACCTGGCTGCGCCGGTTCTGGCACATCACGATCCCGCAGATCCGGCCGGAGATCTTCGTGGTCCTGCTGTGGACGACGATCGCCGCGCTGAAGGCGTTCTCGCAGATCTTCGTCCTCACCAAGGGCGGCCCGGGCGGCGCGACCAACGTGCCCGCGTACTACTCGTGGGTTCACTTCTTCGAGAAGTCGGAGGTGGGCTACGGCTCGGCGATCGCGACCGTCCTCACCCTGGTCATCGTCGCGCTCACCGTCGTCTTCCTGCGCATGCAGTCACGTGAGCTGGGGGAGGAACGGTGACCGCGACCTTGACCGAGAAGGCCGGGGCGCCGCCTCGGCGGGCCCGGGACACGGCGCACCGCCGCCGCAGGGGGCCGTCCGCCTACGCGGTCCTCGTGGTGCTGACCGCTTTCGCCGGCATCATGCTGATCCCGTTCGTCGTGGTGGTCTTCAACGCGCTGAAGACGCCGCAGGAGTACTCCTCGTCGGGGCCGCTGTCGCCGCCGGACGGCATCAACCTGGACGCCGTCCGCGCGTTCTGGGAGCGCACCGACTTCGGGAACGTCCTGCTCAACAGCGTGCTGATCAGCGGTTCCGTCGCCGTCCTCGCCGTCCTGCTGTCGGTGCTGAACGCCTACGCGCTCGGCATCGGCCGCATCAAGGGCCGGATGTGGGTCCTGGTCCTGCTCCTCATGGCGAACACGGTGCCGCAGGAGGCGCTCGTCTACCCGCTGTACTACCTGTCCAAGCAGGTCGGCCTCTACGACACCAAGCTCAGCGTGATCATCGTGTTCACGGTGATCCAGGCGGCGTTCGGCACCTACCTGCTGTCGTCGGTGCTGTCGGCGTTCCCGCGTCCGCTGCTGGAGGCCGCCCGGATCGACGGCGCGGGCCGCTGGCAGATCCTCTGGCGCGTGGTGGTCCCGGTGGTGCGCCCGACCCTGTCGGTGCTGCTCGTCTTCTTCTTCGTGTGGACCTGGAATGAGTTCCTGATCCCCATGACCTTCCTGATCTCCAACGAGAACCAGACGGTCTCGGTCGCGCTCGGCGTGCTGCAGGGGCAGCGCCTCATGGACGCCACCATGTCCAGCGCCGCGTCGCTGCTCGGCCTCCTCCCGACCGTCGTCTTCTTCCTCATCTTCCAGCGCACTCTCTCGCGCGGACTGACAGCGGGGGCAATCAAGTCATGAAGTTCAGTGACGGCTACTGGATGATGCGCGAGGGTGTGCAGGCGTTTCATCCGGTGGAGGTCCTCGACGTGGACGCGGGGGCGGACTCCTTCACGGTGTACGCGCCCGTGCAGAAGATCCGGCACCGGGGGGATCTGCTCAAGGGGCCGGTGGTGACGGTGACCTGCGAGGCGCCGATGCCGGACGTCATCGGGGTCACGCTCACCCATTTCGCGGGGGAGCGGCGGCGCGGGCCGGAGTTCGAGCTGGCCACCGCGCCGGGCGGTGAGGTCGCGGTCGGCGAGGAGGCGGCGACGCTGACGTCCGGGGCGCTGTCGGTGCGGGTCGGGCGCGGCGAGGGCTGGCGGGTCGACTTCCTCGCGGACGGGCGCCGGCTGACCGGCAGCGCGCCCAAGGCGCAGGCCGTCATCGACACCGACGACGGGCGGCATTACGTCCGGGAGCAGCTGGACCTCGGCGTCGACCATTTCGTCTACGGGCTCGGTGAGCGGTTCGGACCGCTGGTGAAGAACGGCCAGTCGGTGGACGTGTGGAACGCCGACGGCGGGACGGCCAGCGAGCAGGCGTACAAGAACGTGCCGTTCTACCTGACGAACGCGGGATACGGCGTCTTCGTCGACCATCCGGGGCGCGTCTCGTTCGAGGTGGCGTCGGAGGCGGTCGCGCGGACGCAGTTCAGCGTCGAGGGCCAGTCGATGCGGTACTTCGTCATCTACGGGCCGTCGCCGAAGGAGATCCTGCGCAAGTACACCGCGCTGACCGGGCGGCCCGCGCGGCTGCCGGAATGGTCGTTCGGGCTGTGGCTGTCGACGTCGTTCACCACGTCGTATGACGAGGAGACGGTCTCGTCGTTCATCGACGGGATGGCGGAGCGCGACCTGCCGCTCAGCGTGTTCCATTTCGACTGCTTCTGGATGCGCGAGTTCCAGTGGTGCGACTTCGAGTGGGATCCGCGCGTCTTCCCCGACCCGCCGGGCATGCTGCGCCGGCTGCGGGACCGCGGCCTGCGGATCTGCGTGTGGATCAACCCGTACATCGGCCAGCGCTCGCCGCTGTTCGAGGAGGGCCGGTCGCGGGGCTACCTGCTCATGCGCCCCGACGGGGACGTGTGGCAGTGGGACAAGTGGCAGCCCGGCCTGGCGGTGGTCGACTTCACCAATCCCGAGGCGCGGGAATGGTACGCGGGCAAGCTCGAAGCGCTCATGGACATGGGCGTCGACTGCTTCAAGACCGACTTCGGGGAGCGCATCCCGACCGATGTCGTCTACCACGACGGCTCGGACCCGGAACGGGCGCACAACTACTACACCTATCTGTACAACCAGACCGTTTTCGATCTGCTCCGCAAGAAGCGGGGCGAGGGCGAGGCGGTGGTGTTCGCCCGGTCCGCGACGGTCGGCGGGCAGCAGTTCCCGGTGCACTGGGGCGGCGACTGCGAGTCGACGTTCGAGGCGATGGGGGAGAGCCTGCGCGGTGGTCTGTCCCTGGGCGCGTCGGGGTTCGGCTACTGGAGCCACGACATCGGCGGCTTCGAGGGGACGCCCGATCCGGCGCTGTTCAAGCGGTGGATCGCGTTCGGGATGCTGTCGTCGCACAGCCGCCTCCACGGCAGCCACTCCTACCGGGTGCCGTGGCTGTTCGACGAGGAGTCGGTGGACGTCCTGCGCGACTTCACCCGGTTGAAGATGCGGCTGATGCCGTACCTGGCCGGCGCCGCGCGGCAGGCGTCGGGGGAGGGCCTGCCGATGATGCGGGCGATGGTGCTGGAGTTCCCCGACGACCCCGCCTGCACGCACCTGGAGCGCCAGTACATGCTCGGCGACGACCTGCTCGTGGCGCCGGTGTTCTCGGCCGACGGTGACGTCTCCTACTACGTGCCGGGGGGTGTGTGGACGCACTACCTGACGGGTGAACGGGTCGAAGGCGGCCGGTGGGTCCGCGAACACCACGGCTTCGACAGCGTGCCGCTGCTCGTCCGGCCGGGTGCGGTCATCCCGGAGGGCGCGGTGCAGGACCGTCCCGACTACGACCACGCGGACGGCGTCACGCTGCGCGTCTACGAGCCGTCCGACGGGACCACGGTCACCCAGGTAGGCGACGCCACCTTCACGACGGTGAAAAACGGTGAAAACGTGCGCGTGACCGGCGAGGGAGCCTGGAACGTCCTTCTCGTCAACGCACGCGTAGCGGCCGTGGAGGGCGGCCAGTCTTCCGACCATCCGCACGGTGTTCTCATCAAGGCGACCGGTGACGAGCTGGTCATCACTCTGGCAGAGGAGAGCTGATGGGGTTCCCGCAAGGGTTCCTGTGGGGCGCGGCCACCGCCGCCTACCAGATCGAAGGGGCGGCCCGGGAGGACGGCCGGGCGCCGTCCATCTGGGACACCTTCAGCCGCACGCCGGGCAAGGTGCTCGACGGCGACACCGGTGACGTGGCCACCGACCACTACCACCGGTGGGAGGAGGACATCGCGACGATGGCCGCCCTCGGCATCGGCGCCTACCGGTTCTCGATCTCCTGGTCGCGCGTGCTGCCGGACGGCACGCCCAACCAGAAGGGCCTCGACTTCTACTCCCGCCTGGTCGACGAGCTGCTCCGGCACGACATCGCCCCCGTCGCGACGCTCTACCACTGGGACCTGCCGCAGCACCTGGAGGACGCGGGCGGCTGGCCCGAGCGCGACACGGCCCGCCGGTTCGGCGACTACGCCGAGCGGATCGGGCGCGTCCTCGGCGACCGCGTCCACACCTGGACGACGCTGAACGAGCCGTGGTGCTCGGCGTTCCTCGGCTACGCGTCCGGCGTGCACGCCCCCGGCCGCACCGACCCGGTGGCCGCGCTCGCCGCCGCCCACCACCTCAACCTCGCGCACGGCCTCGCGGTGCGGGCGCTGCGCGGGGTGACCCCGCCGTCGGCGCGGCACTCGGTGACGCTCAACCTGCACCACCTGCGCGGCGACGCGGAGGCCGTCCGGCAGGTGGACGCGGTCTCCAACCGCGTGTTCCTGGACCCGATGCTGGGCAGGGGCTACCCCGCCGACCTGCTGGACGACACGTCCTCCCTGACCGACTGGAGCTTCGTCCACGACGGGGACGAGGCCGTCATCGCCGCGCCCCTGGACGTCCTCGGCGTGAACTACTACTCGCCCACCCTCGTCCGGGTGTGGGACGGGACGTCCCCGCGCGCACACGCGGACGGCCACCGCCAGGGCGCGGCGTCGCCGTTCGTCGGCTGCGACCGCGTCGAGTTCGCCGAGCAGCCCGGCCCGTACACGGCGATGGGCTGGCCGATCGACGCGAACGGCATGGAGGAGCTGCTGCTGCGGCTCCACCGCGAGTACCCCGACATCCCGCTGATGGTCACCGAGAACGGCGCCGCGTTCGAGGACACGGTGGAGGACGGCCGGGTCCGCGACGAGCGGCGCATCGCCTACCTGGACGACCACATCGCCGCCGTGGAGCGCGCCTGCGCGGCCGGCGCCGACGTGCGCGGCTACTTCGCCTGGTCGCTGCTCGACAACTTCGAATGGGCGTACGGCTACTCCAAGCGGTTCGGCCTCGTCCGCGTCGACTACCCGACCGGCGCGCGCACCTGGAAGGACAGCGCGCACTGGTACCGGGACACGATCGCGACGCACCGCGGGAGCGCCTGACGATGGAGCGGGAGCGCCCGATGGCGGGACGGGCGGGGGCGGCCGTCGCGGCGCTCGCCCTCGCCGCGTTCTGCTTCGGCACGACCGAGAACCTCCCGATCGGGCTGCTCCCGCTCATCGCCGACGACCTGGACGTCTCCGCCTCCGCCGTCGGCCTGCTCGTCACCGGCTACGGGATCGTGGTCGCGGTCGTGTCCGTCCCGCTCGTCAAGCTGACGGTCCGGATGGGCCGCCGCCCGCTGCTGACCGGCGTGATGGCGCTGTTCATCGTGATGAGCTTCGCGGCGGCGGCCGCGCCCGGCTACGGCGCGCTGTTCGGCACCCGGCTGGTGACCGCGCTCGGGCAGGCGGTGTTCTGGCCGGTCGCCGTGGTCGCCGCCGCCGGGCTGATGCCGCCGGAGGCGCGGGGCCGGGCGGGCGCCTACGTGTTCGCGGGCGGGTCGATGGCGATCGTCCTCGGCGTCCCCGCCGGGACGTGGCTCGGCCGGGCCATCGGGTGGCGCGCGTCGTTCGCCGCGCTCGGCGTGCTGTGCCTGGTGTCCCTGGTCGCGATCGCCGTCCTGCTGCCGGGCGGGCGGGCGACCGGCCGCGACCCCGTCCCGGCGTCCGCGCCGGACGCCCGGCGCTTCCGGCTGCTGGTCGTCACGATCATGCTGCTGATCGGCGGGTTCTTCACCGCCTTCACCTACATCACCGAGTTCCTGACGCGGGTGAGCGGCTTCTCCGGCGCCGCCATCAGCCCGCTGCTGCTGGTGAACGGCGTCGCCGACATCGCCGGAGTTGTCATCGCCGGGATCGTGGTGGACCGCGGCCCGCGCGCGCTGGCCGCCGGGTCCGCCGCGGTGCTGGCGATCGCCATGCTCGGCCTGTTCGCGTTCGGCACGGCGGCCGTCCCGGCGGTGGCCATGCTGATCCTGCTGGGCATCGGGATCCCCGGCGCCGCGACGGCCTTCCAGGCCCGCGTCATGGAGTCGGCACCGGGCGATACGGACATCGCCTCGGCGTGGACGTCCTCCGCGTTCAACGTCGGGATCGCCGGCGGCGCCCTGCTCGGCGGCGCGCTGCTGCCGCTGACGGGCGTGCGCGGGACGCCGCTCGCCGGCGCGGCGGTGGCCGCCGCCGCCCTCGCGGTGATCGTGCTGGACCGGCCGCCGCGCGCTCGCGCTCCGGCCCCGCCCGGCACGGCTAGCATCGTTCGCACTCTGCACCCCTCCGAGGACGACGGGACGGTCCGTGGTCAAGATCACTGATGTGGCGCGGCACGCGGGCGTGTCGCCGAGCACGGTCTCCTACGTGCTGAGCGGGAAGCGCTCGATCTCCGAGGAGACCCGGCGGCGCGTCCGGGAGAGCATCCGCGAGCTCGGCTACCGGCCGCACGCGGGCGCCCGCGCGCTCGCCAGCAGCCGCTCCAACGTGCTCGCGCTGATGATCCCGCTGCGCTCCGGCATCGCGGTGCCGGTCGTCATGCAGTTCGCCGTGTCGGTGGTGACCGCGGCGCGGCGGCACGACCACGACGTCCTGCTGCTCACCCAGGAGGAGGGCGAGGACGGCCTGCGCCGTGTCGCCGACAGCGCGCTCGTCGACGCGCTGATCGTCATGGACGTGCAGATGAAGGACCCGCGCCTGCCGCTGCTGCGCTCGCTGGACCGGCCGAGCGTGCTCATCGGCTTCCCCGCCGACGCCGAGGACCTGACCTGCATCGACCTCGACTTCCACGCCGCCGGCGCGGTCTGCGTCGAGCACCTGGCCGAGCTCGGCCACCGGGAGATCGCGCTGATCGGGTCGCCGCCCGAGGTGTACGAGCGGCAGACCGGGTACGCGCAGCGGGTCGCGGACGGGTTCGCCGCCGCGGTCCGCGAGCACGGCCTTACCGGGGACGTCCACCCGTGCGAGGCGACCGCGGACGCCGCCCGCGAGCTGGTCGCGCGGCTGCTCGCCGAGCGTCCCGGGCTGACCGGCGTCCTCGTGCACAACGAGCCGGTCGTCGGCCCGGTGGTGCGGGCGCTGCGCGCGGCGGGCCGGCGCGTCCCCGAGGACGTGTCCGTCGTCGCGATGGCCCCGGACGAGATGGCCGAGCACGCCGAGCCGCCGCTGTCGTCCGTCGCGATCCCCGCCGAGGAGGTCGGCGGGCGCGCCGTCGAGCTGCTGATGGCCAAGCTCGACGGGGCGCCCGTCCCCGCCGCGACCCTGCTCCCGCCCACCCTGACCCGGCGCGCCAGCAGCGCGCCCGCCGCTCGCTGACCGACGAGAAGGAGGAGAAGGGGCCTCTCGCGGCCCGTTATCGAAGCGCTTCGATAAGTCACTCGGGGGACGTTCAGAAGGAGAATCGGTGCACAGACCCCATCGAAACCCCCGCTCCGCGGGCCGGCGCAGCCGGTCGCTGACCCTCGTCCTCGCCGCCGTGCTGGCGGCCCCCGTCGCGTGGACGGCGCCCGCCGCCGCCCGCGAGGCGGCCCATCCCTTCCGCGACCCGGGCCTGTCGGTGGACGCCCGGGTGGACGACCTGCTCGGCCGGCTCACCCTCGACGAGAAGATCTCCCTGCTGCACCAGTACCAGCCCGCGATCCCCCGGCTCGGCATCGGCCGGTTCAAGACCGGCACCGAGGCGCTGCACGGCGTCGCCTGGTCGACCGACGTCCACAACGGCGGCGCCGTCGTGACCGCCAAGGGCACGGTGTTCCCGCAGTCGGTCGGGCTCGGCGCCACCTGGGACCCGGCGCTGCTGAAGAGGATCGGCTCGGCCGTCGGCGACGAGGCCCGCGGCTACAACAGCGAGAACCCCGACGTGTGGGGCCTGCAGCTGTGGGCGCCCGTCGTCAACCTGCTCCGCGACCCGCGCTGGGGCCGCAACGAGGAGGGCTACTCCGAGGACCCGCTGCTCACCGGCCTGCTCGCCACCGCCTACGGGCACGGCATGCAGGGCGACGACCCGGACCGCCTCAAGGCCGCGCCCGTGCTCAAGCACTACATGGCCAACAACAACGAGATCCGCCGCGACCAGACGTCGTCCAGCCTGCGGCCCCGGGTGCTGAAGGAGTACGACGAGGTCCCGTTCAAGATCCCGCTCAGCCGGGACGCCGCGACCGGGATCATGACGTCGTACAACCTGGTCAACGGCCGTCCCGCGACGGTCACCCCGGACGCCGGCGGCCTCGTCCGGTCCTGGAGCGACCGGACGCTGTTCAACGTCACCGACGCCGGCGGGCCGAACAACCTCGTCAACTCCCAGAAGTACTTCCCCGACCTCGCCACCGCGGACGCGGCGGTCGTCAAGGCGGGCGTGGACAGCTTCACCACCGACGACACCAACTCCTCCATCACCGTCAATGCGATCAAGGACGCGCTGGCGCGCGGGCTGCTCGCCGAGGCCGATGTCGACCGGGCGGTGGGCCACATTCTCAGCATCCGGGTGCGGCTCGGCGAGTTCGATCCGGGCGGCGGCCCCTACGCCAAGATCACCAAGGACGCGGTGGACAGCCCCGCGCACCGCGCGCTCGCCCGCAAGGCCGCGGCCGAGCAGATGGTGCTGCTGAAGAACCAGGGCAAGGCGCTGCCGCTGTCGTCCGGGAAGGTCGCAGTCGTCGGCCCGCTGTCCGACACCCTCTACACCGACTGGTACTCCGGTTCGCTGCCGTACGAGGTCACGCCGCTGGACGGCATCAAGAAGCGCGCGTCGGCCGTCACCTCCAGCGAGGGCGTCGACCGGATCGCGCTGAAGGACGTGAAGACCGGCAAGTACATCGCGGGCGGGACGGGCTCCGGCGCCGTCCTCAAGACCGGCCCTGCGTCGGCGACCGACCCGGCGGCGCAGTTCGACGTGTTCGACTGGGGCCAGGGCGTGGTGACCCTGCGCAGCGCCGCCAACGGCAAGACCGTCGGCCGCTACAACTGGGGCGACACCTTCGCCAACGACCAGGCCCAGCCGAACGGCTGGTTCGTCCAGCAGATGTTCAAGCTGGAGAAGCAGGACGACGGCGACTACCTGCTCCGCTACGCGGGCTACGAGAAGGCGTACGACTGGGCCGACCCGGCCAAGACGTACGTGAAGGCGCAGGACGACGGGACCCTCGTCCTCACCACCAAGGACGACGCCGGACGGTTCGCCAAGGACGTCGTCAGCAGCGGCATCGACGCGGCCGTGAAGGCGGCGACCGCCGCGGACACCGCCGTCGTCGTGGTCGGCAGCATGCCGTTCATCAACGGCCGCGAGGACCACGACCGCACCACCATGGCGCTCGCCGAAGGCCAGTCGGAACTCATCAGGGCCGTCCGGAAGGCCAACCCGAACACGGTCGTCGTCGTGGAGAACAGCTACCCGACGACCCTCACCTGGGAGCAGGAGAACGTCCCGGCGATCCTGTGGACGAGCCACGCGGGCGCCGAGACGGGCAACGCCCTGGCGTCCATCCTGTTCGGCGACGAGAGCCCGTCAGGAAAGCTGCCGCAGACCTGGTACCGCTCCGACGAGCAACTGCCCGACATCCTCGACTACGACATCATCAAGTCGGACCGCACCTACCAGTACTTCAAGGGCAAGCCGCTCTACCCGTTCGGCTACGGCCTCTCCTACACCGCGTTCCAGTACGGGAAGCCGCGGCTGAGCAGCCATTCCGTGGGACGCGACGGAACGGTCACCGTCACCGTTCCGGTCACCAACATCGGAAAGAAGGCCGGTGACGAGGTCGTCCAGCTCTACACCCACCAGCAGAAGTCGCGGGTGAAGCAGCCGGTGAAGACGCTCCGCGCGTTCGACAAGGTGCACGTGGAGCCCGGCAGGACCGTCACCGCGACCTTCCGGCTCGACGCCTCCGACCTCGCGATCTGGGACGTCACCCGCAACAGGTGGACGGTCGAGAAGTCGAAGCACGACCTGCTCATCGGCTCCTCGTCCGCCGACATCCGGCAGCGCGCCGCGCTCACCGTGCGCGGCGAGACGATCCCCGACCGGGACCTGTCGGCGCGGACCCGCGCCGCCGACTTCGACGACCAGAACGGCGTCGAACTGGTCGACGAGACGAAGGTGAAGGGCGACGCGGTGGCGGGCGCGGCGAACTCCTGGCTGAAGTTCGCGGACGCCGACCTCGGCAAGTCCACCGGCACGATCACCGCGCGGGTGGCGGGCACGTCGGCCGCCGCGATACAGATCCGGCTGGACCGCCCGGACGGGCCGCTCGCGGGAACGCTGAACGTCCCGTCCACCGGTGACAAGTACACCTACAAGGAGATCAGCGCGACGCTCGCGAACGCCCGCGGCAACCGCGACGTCTACCTGGTCTTCACCGGCGAAACCCGACTGAGCTCCTTCTCCCTCACCCGATGAAAACGCCCGGCCCGCCCCGGCACGCCCGGGGCGGGCCGGACCGCTGCAAAGGACGCCAGCCATGCGTGCCAGCAGAAGACTCGCCATCATCGCCGCCGTTCTCACCGCCGCCGCCTGCCTCTACGCCCCCGCCTCCGCCCGTCCCGCCCAGGCCGGCTCGCACCGCGTCGGATACGACCGCTACTCGCTCACCGTGGACGGGCAACGCGTCCTGCTGTGGGCGGGCGAATTCCACTACTTCCGGCTTCCGAGCCCCGCGCTCTGGCGGGACGTCCTGGAGAAGATCAAGGCCGCCGGATTCAACGGCGTGTCCCTCTACTTCGACTGGGCCTATCATTCGCCGGCCCCCGGGAAATACGACTTCACCGGCGTTCGCGACGTCGACCGGCTCCTGCGCCTGACCGAGGAACTCGGCCTCTACGTCGTCGCCCGACCCGGCCCCTACATCAACGCCGAGACGACCGGCGGCGGCCTGCCCGCGTGGCTCAAGACCGTCCCCGGGCGCGCCCGCTCCAGCGACCCGAACTACACCCGCGCCTACCGCGACTGGCTCGCCCACGTCGACCCGATCATCGCGAAGCACCAGGTCACGCGGGGCGGGTCCGTCATCGTCTACAACGCCGAGAACGAGTACGCCGCCAACACCGACCCCGCCTACATGGAGGACGTCCAGCGGCAGGCCCGCGCTCACGGAATCGACGTCCCGATCTCCCACAACCAGTGCTGCGACGCCTCCTGGACGCCGACGTGGGCGACCGGGCAGGGCGCCGTCCAGATCCCCGGCGTCGACGACTACCCGCAGGCGTTCGAATGCCGCGAGCCCGACATCTGGGGGACGTGGGGAGAGGGCGTCACCGAACGCCTCAGCCCCGACGCGCCCGCCTATGCCGCCGAATACCAGGCAGGTGCCATCGACGCCGACCGCGCCGGCTACGACAAGTGCCGCGAACTCACCGGCCCCGAGTTCATGAAGGTCTACTACAAGTCGAACCTCATCACCTCGGGCGCCACGATGTTCGGCTATTACATGGCCTTCGGCGGCACGAACTGGGGGCGGCTCGCGCAGCCGAACGACGTCTACACGTCCTACGACTACGGCGCCCCCATCACCGAGAACCGGCAACTCACCGCCAAGTACGACGAGTTCAAGCGCCAGGGACTCTTCGTCACCACCGTCGCACCGCTCGCCAAGACCGACCCGGCCGAGGCGCCCGCGTCCGATAATCCGGCCGTCCACACCGAGGCCCGCGCCAACCCCGACACCGGAACGCAGTTCGTCCTCGTCCGGCACGCCGACCGGAAGACCGACGACGACCAATCCGCAAACCTCACATGGAAGACCCCGGATGGCACCCACACCCTGCCCGTGAACCTCAAGGGCCGGGACGCGAAAGTGCTCGTCGCCGGCTACGACATGGGTGGCCAGCGCCTCGCCGCGACGACCTCCGAACTCCTCACCCACACCACCGCCGGGAAGCGGGACACCGCCGTCCTCTACGGCACGGAGGGAACCGCGGGAACGACGATCCTGCGGTACGGCTCGCGTCCTGAGGTCAAAGTCCTGAACGGCTCGGTGAAGTCGACCTACTCCAACGGCGAACTCCGACTCGACTACGAGCATCAAGGTCTGGCCCGCGTCCAGATAACCGGCGGGGGCCGCACGCCCCTCCTGCTCCTCATCGGCACGGACGCGGAGGCCGCCAAGTTCTGGCGCTCCGGCGACGCCCTCGTCCGGGGCACCGATCTGGTCCGTTCCGCACAGGTCAGGAACGGCACGGCGGTGATTCGAGCCGACCTGGCCGAGGCAGGCGACATCGAGGTGTTCGGCTCGGCCGGCCGCATGACCCTCAACGGAAAGCACATCCGCGCCCGCACGACACCCAGCGGCACGCTCCTGGCGCACGCCAAGGGCCCGCGCCCCGTCAAACTCCCCTCCCTCAAGCACTGGCGTGCCAAGCCGGGCGCACCCGAAACGTCCCCCGAATTCGACGACTCGTCATGGAAGGTCGCCGACCACACCACCACGGCCAGCCCGATCAAGCCGAAGAACCTGCCCGTCCTCTACGCCGACGATTACGGCTTCCACCACGGCCACGTCTGGTATCGCGGCCATTTCACCGCGACCGGCTCCGAGAAGTCCGTCGACCTGAACGCCATCACCGGGAAGCACGGCATCTACCAGGTCTGGCTGAACGGCCGCTACCTGGGCTCGGCCGCCGGCGGCGAGCAGAAGGACGCCGACGCGCCCGTCAACGAGAACCCCGGCCCCGGCAGCTTCGCCGTCCCCTCCGATCTGCTCCGGAAGGGGCAGAAGGCCGTCCTGTCCGTCCTGGTGGAGAACATGGGCCACAACGACGACTGGACGGCCGACGACTACCGCCAGAAGCAGCCCCGGGGCCTGGTCGCCGCCGAGATCACCACCAACCCGGTCACCTGGCGCATCCAGGGAACCCGCGCCGAAGACCCGGTGCGCGGCCCCCTGAGCACGGGCGGCCTCTACGGAGAACGGGAGGGCTGGCACCTGCCGTCCGCCCGCACCGGTTCGTGGCCGTCCGGCGCCCCGACGGCCCCCGTCCAGCCGGGCGTTCACTGGTACAGCACCAGCACTCGCCTAACGATCCCCGACGACCAGGACGTCCCGGTGACCCTGCACTTCGACAAGGGCACGGGCGATTACCGGACGCTCATCTTCGTCAACGGCTGGAACATGGGGGAGTACGTCAACGGTGAGATCCAGCAGGACTTCACCCTCCCCGACGGGATCCTCCACCCCGCTGGGCGCAACACCATCACCCTCGCCGTGGTCGCGGCGGACGCGTCCCGCCCCGGAGGCGTCTCGCTGAGGGCGGCCGCGAACCTGAGAGGAGGCGTCCCCGCCCCTGACCACTGGCCGTTGGGACCCCGGCCCCCTCGCGGGCCGGGGTCACCCGTCCTAGCCGGGACGGACCTCGCGCGGCAGGCGTTCCGGCCGGCGCAGGTGGTGCGTGACGTCGCCCGCCAGGTCCAAGGTGATGCGGCGTTCGGCGAAGCGCCACCGGCCCTCATGGCGCTCGAAGGTGTCGCTGTAGGTGCCGCAGGCGATGGGCTGGAGGGCGAGGCCGGGGACGGCCTGCAGGACGGTGTAGTACGCCTTGGACGTGGCGGTGCCCGCGTCCTCGTCCACCTCGATGGCGAGGTTCGTGGTGACGTGCTTGGTGCGGAGGGTGCCGTCCTCGTGCACGATCACCGTCTTCTCGAACATGCGGGCGATCGCCTCGCCGCCGCGCAGGGTGCCGCCGCTGCCGGTGAACGCGGCGTCGGCGAACAGGTCGCGGATGCCCGCGAAATCGGCGTTGTCCACGCACTCGGCGTAGCGGTAGATCAGGTTGGCGATGTCCTGGTGAGCGCACGGCATGGTCCATCATCGGCGCGCCGCGCTGCAGATCCGGTGCCGCCTCCCGGTGAGCGGGACGACCCGGATATCACATGGCCCGGTCAATTTGTCGTCAACCGGCATTGCACGAATGGGCAGACTTGATTTAAGAGTGAACCGGTGGCCAGCTTGGGACTTGAATTGCCCTTGTTCGGGGCAGTTTGCGGCATTTAACGTCTGGATGCGGCGGGGACGTCACCGCGATCCGGTGTCCCGGCCGGCCCAATGCCGCAGATCGCGGCGGGCGAATCCAGGGAGGAAGACATGCACATGTCGCGTGCCCGTCACCGGTGGGCCGCCGTGCTGGCGGGAATGGCCGTCCTCGCGTCGGCCGCACCCGCGCAGTCGGACGGACCGGCCGGCCCCGTCGGCTCCTACATGCTCACACTGGTCCACGAAGTGGGCCCGAGAATCCAGCGGAGCCTCCACTGCGACCCGGACGGCGGGACGCTCATCGCCGCGTCCCGGGCCTGTGACCAGCTGAGACCCGTCCACGGCCGAGTCGAGCGCATCCCCGCGCGGACGGGGGCCTGCACGCTGCAGTACGCGCCGGTCCGCGTGATCGCCCGCGGCAGCTGGAACGGCCGGCCCCGGCATTTCGAGCGGACGTACCCCAACCGCTGCGTCGCCGTGCGCGACACCGGCGGAATCCTTTTCGGCGGATAACCCCACGGACCGCGGGCCGCCGGAATGGGGAAGCGGGGTGCTGTCCGGCGGCCCGCATGAAAAGGAGACGCCGATGCTCGCCTTCACCGGGCCGGACGTGCTGGTCACCTACGAGCGGACCGGCGGATTCGCCGGAATCCAGGAGCGGGTGACCGTCGACAATTCAGGTGCCGCCCTGATCAACGGCAAAAAAGCCGCGCTGGACGACGGAGAAATGCGCGGCCTGCGGGACGCGCTGAGCGAGATCGTCACCACCGACTCGTCCGAGGCGGGATGCCGGGTGGCCGACCACTTCACCTACACCCTCACCTACCGCGGCAACCGGGCCACCCGGTGCTGGCTGCCGTCCGACTGGCGCGCCGCCGTCGAACGGCTGGAGGCGCTGACCCGCCGGTGACCGGGCGGTGACCGGGCAAAGGGGACGGTGAGCCGTCGCCGCCCTCAGGCGCACGCGCGGGTGTGCAGCTCGCGCATGACCGCTTCGAGGGCGGCGACCGGGCCGTCCACCGGCAGGCCCGGCACGACCTCCTGGACCGGGATCGCCGCGACCGGCCCCGGCGGCACGCCCAGCTCCTCGCGCAGCGCACCGAGCTGGGCGGCCGACATGATGTACACGATGCGGCCGAGGCCCACCCAGCCGTGCGCGGCCGAGCACATCGGGCAGTGCTCCCCGGAGGTGTAGACAGTCGCCGCCGCGCGCTCCTCCGGAGCCATGTTCGCCGCCGCCCAGCGGGCGATCTCGAACTCCGGATGCCGGGTGTGGTCGCCGCCCGCCACCCGGTTGCGGTCCTCGAACAGGACCTCCCCGCCGGCGGACACCAGCACCGACCCGAACGGCTCGTCCGAGGCGTCCAGCGCCTCGGCGGCCAGCTCCACGCAGCGGTTCAGATGGCGCAGCTCGGCCGCGCCCGGTTCGTAGCCCATCGGACGATCGTAGATCACGCGGATTCGCGAAGCACCAGGTGAGGCTGCAGGATGACCACCGGCTCGTGCACCGTCTCGCCGCGGATCCGCGACACCAGCAGCCGCGCCATCTCCACGCCCATCTCCTCCAGGGACTGGTGGACGGTGCTGAGCGGCGGGTCGGCGAGCGCCGCCGCCGAGGAGTCGTCGAACCCGATCACCGCGACGTCGTCGGGGATGCGCCGGCCGCGCCGGTGCAGGATGCGCAGCGCGCCGAACGCCATCGGGTCGCTCGCCGCGAACACCGCGTCCAGCGACGGCTCCCGCGCCAGCAGCCGCTCGGCGGCGGCGATGGCGCTGGCCTCCCCGAAGTCGCCGTACTCGACGTACTCGGGCAGCCCGGCGTCGGCGAGCGCCTCCCGGTAGCCGGCCAGCCGGTCGATGCCCACCCCCATGTCCTGGGGGCCGGCGATCGTCGCGATGTGCCGCCGGCCGCCCGCGATCAGGTGGCCGACGGCCTCGCGGGCGCCGCTGCGGTTGTCGACGTCGACATAGCTGACCGGTGACAGGCCGGGCGGGCAGCCGCCGAGGACGGTCGGCACGCCGTTGGCCTCCAGCTTGGCGGGCAGCGGGTCCTCGGCGTGCAGGGAGGTGAGGAGCACCCCGTCCACGTGCTGGGTGGTGAGGTACTCCTCCAGCCGGCCGTACTCGGCGGGGGAGCGGGCGAGGGCGAGCAGCAGCTGCAGCCCGGTGTCGCCGAGCCCGTTGCTGATGCCGCGGATGATCCCGGCGAAGTACGGCTCGCCGAACAGCCGCTGGTCCGACTCGGCGACGACGAGCGCCACCGTGTCGGTGCGGCGGGTGACGAGCGTGCGGGCCGCGCGGTTCGGCACGTACCCGAGCTCCTCGATCGCCCGCAGCACCGCCTCGCGCGCCTGCGGGCTGACCCGCGGCGACCCGTTGACCACGCGCGACACCGTCCCGCGGCCCACCCCGGCGCGCGCCGCCACCTCTTCCAATGTCGGACGCGTGCTCCTGCCCGTCATCCGGCCCCCTTCGTCTCCGTACCGTCCGCCGACCCCCGGGTCAGGCCCGTCCGGGCAGCCCGCCCCGCCGGATCACCCCGGCGTACCAGCGCGCGCTGTCCTTGGGCACGCGGCGCTGCGTGGCGTAGTCGACGTGCACCAGCCCGAAACGCTTCGAATAGCCCCAAGCCCATTCGAAATTATCCAGCAGCGACCACGTGAAGTAGCCGTTCAGCGGAACGCCTTCGGAAATGGCGTCGTGGCACGCGCGCAGGTGCGCGTCGAGGTAGGCGATGCGGCCCGCGTCTTGGACCGTGCCATCGCCGTCGGGGGTCTCGTCGTAGCCCGCGCCGTTCTCGGTGATGTAGAGCGGGAGGGACGGGTACTCGCGGTGCAGCCGGGTCAGCACCTCGTACAGGCCGCGCTCGTCGATCTCCCAGCCCATCCCGGTGACGGGCCGCCCCGCCGGGACGAACCGGACGTGGTCGCTGCCCACCCAGGGGGAGTGGGTCGAGAACGGCGACGACGCGGTCTGCGCCGCCTCGCCGGGCGTGCCGGCGACGGTGTGCCGCGAGTAGTAGTTGATGCCGAGCTGGTCGATCGGCCGGCTGATGACGGCGAGGTCGGCGTCCGGCGGCGTGAACCCGTACCGCGCGGTGTCGGCGAGGACGTCGTCGGGGTAGCGGCCGAGCAGCAGCGGGTCGAGGAACAGCCGGTTCTGCAGCCCGTCGATGCGGCGCGCCGCGTCCACGTCGGCGGGGTCGTCGGTCGCCGGGGACACCGCGTACAGGTTGACGGCCGCGCCGAACCTGTTGCCGGGCTCCTTGGCGCGCATCGCGTCCACCGCGAGGCCGTGGCCGAGCAGCAGGTGGTGCGCCGCCAGCAGCGACGCGGCGGCGTCGCGGCGCCCGGGCGCGTGCTCCCCGGAGGCGTAGCCGAGGAACGCCGCGCACCACGGCTCGTTCACCGTCGTCCAGTGCCGGACGCGGTCGCCGAGCGCGGCGTGCACGTGCGCGGCGTACTCGGCGAACCGGTGCGCGGTCTCCCGCTCGGGCCAGCCGCCCTTGTCCTCCAGCGGCTGCGGGAGGTCCCAGTGGTAGAGCGTCGGCCACGGCTCGATGCCGGCCTCCAGCAGCGTGTCGACGAGCCGCCGGTAGAAGTCGAGGCCCTCGGCGTTGACGGTCCCGGCCCCGGTCGGCTGCACCCGGGGCCAGGAGATCGAGAACCGGTACGCGGTGAGGCCGAGGCTCGACATGAGCGCGACGTCCTCGCGGAACCGGTGGTAGTGGTCGACGGCGACGTCGCCGTTCTCGCCGTTGAGGACCTTGCCCGGAGTGCGGCAGAAGGTGTCCCAGATGGACGGCCCGCGCCCGCCCTCCCCGGCGGCTCCCTCGATCTGGTAGGCGGCGGTGGCGGCCCCCCAGCGGAACCCGGTCGGGAACGGTGCGGCGGGAGCCGCGCTGGTGTCGTCCTGTAGGGAGGTCACGCCTTCACAGCACCTTCCATGATTCCGCCGATGATCTGGCGGCCGAAAATGATGAACACGATGAGGAGCGGCAGGATGGCCACGCTCGTCCCGGCGAACATGAGCGTGTAGTCCTTGAAGTACGCGTTCGCGAGGTTGTTGATGGACAGCTGCACCGTCGGGTTGTCGGGCTGCAGCACCGCGAGCGGCCACATGAACTCGTTCCAGGTCTGCATGAACGTGAACAGGCCGAGGACGCCCGCGGCGGGGCGCAATGCGGGCAGCACGACGCGCCAGTAGATGCCGAACGTGGTGCACCCGTCGACGCGGGCCGCCTCGATCAGCTCGTCCGGGACGGCCTGGTCGGCGTACTGCCGCATCATGAACACGCCGAACCCGGTGACCAGGAACGGGACGATGACCGCCTGCAGCTGGCCCTGCCAGCCCAGCTTCACCATGATCATGTAGAGCGGGATGATGCCCATCTGGACCGGGATCATCATGGTCGCGATGATGGTGAGCAGCAGCGCGTTCTTGCCGCGGAAGCGCAGCTTGGCGAACGCGAACCCGGCCAGCGAGGCGAAGAACACCGTGGAGATCGTGACCGCGCCGGAGGCGATGGCCGAGTTCAGCAGGCCCTTGGCGAAGTACGCCTCCGGGTTGTCGAACAGCCGGCCGACGTTGTCGCCGCCGTGCGAGCCGGGCAGCAGCGGGGGCGGGACGTCGGCGACCACGCTGTTGGTGCGGGTCGCGACGATGATCATCCAGTAGATCGGGAAGATCGACAGCGCCAGCGCGACGATCAGCGTGAGGTAGGTCAGCGGGCTGGCGTTCCACAGGCCGCGGAAGCGCCCGGGGCGGGCGGCGGCGTGCTTGGCGTTCGGCCGGCCGCCGGGTCCTGCGAGGAGCGTGGTCACTTGCCTCCCCCTCCCGTGCGCCGCACGGCCAGGAAGTTGATCAGGGAGAACACGATGATCATCACGAACAGCGCCCAGGCGACGGTCGCGCCGTAGCCGTACCGGTCATGGCCGAACGCGTTGTCGTACATGTACATCGTGATCGTCTGGAACTGGTGCATCGGGCCGCCGTCCATCTTGTTCGGCGTGCCGACGCTGAACAGGACGGGCTCGGTGAACAGCTGCAGCCCGCCGATGGTGGAGATGATCACCGTGAAGATGATCGTGGGCCGCAGCATCGGGACGGTGATCTGCCAGAACTGCCGGATCCTGGAGGCGCCGTCGATGGCGGCGGCCTCGTACAGGTCCTTCGGGATCGCCTGCATGGCGGCCAGGTAGATCAGCGCGTTGTAGCCGGTCCAGCGCCAGTCGACCATCATCGCGATGGCGACCCAGGACCAGCCGCGGCTGGTCGACCAGTGGATCGGGTCGATCCCGAACAGCCCGACCACCCAGTTGACCATGCCCCAGTTGGTGTCGAACATCTGGGTGAACACGATCGCCACGGCCGCGGTCGAGGTGACCAGCGGCGCGACCATGCCGATCCGGAACAGGGTCGGCACCCGCATCCGCCGGTTCAGCGCGTTGGCGATCAGCAGCGCGATCAGCAGCTGCGGCACGGTCGAGACGACGAAGATGCCGAGGGTGTTGACCGTCGCGTGCCAGAAGTCGGCGTCGGTCAGCAGGTAGTCGTAGTTGTCGAGCCCGACGAACTTCCGGGTCCCCGACGCCAGCTCCCAGTCGTGCAGGGACACCCACAGGGTGTAGACGAGCGGGAACGCGCCGAAGATCAGGAAGACGAGGTAGAACGGCGAGATGAAGGCATACGGGGCGCCCTTCACATCGAGCCGGGCCAGGCGGGCCCGCCAGGTGCGGGCGGGCCGCGGGCGGGTCTTCGCCGGCGGGGGCGGCGGGGGGCCGTTCCGGCTGGGGCGCAGATCGGTGGTCATCGTCGTGCGCCTCCTTTCCGAGGACGGGACGGAGCGGGGAGAGCGGAGAGGGGAACGGCGGCGGCGCCGGCGGGGAGGTATCGGCGCGGCGCCGCCGCCGTGGTCACGGGTCGCCGGGGGTTACCTGGCGGCCTTCTTGGCCTCCTCCACCGACTTCGCCCAGGCGTCGGCCGGCTTCTGCCTGCCCTGGCCCACGGAGATCAGGACGTTCTCGACCGCGGCCCGCACGTCCTCGTTCTTCGGCCCGAGGTGGACCGGCTTCACGCCGGCCGCCAGCTCCCCGAAGATCTTGCCGACCGGGGCGTCGCCGAAGTAGGCGCTCTTCGCTCCCGCGACCGCCGGGTCCTGCGCCGCCTGCGGCGAGGACGGGAAGACGTTCGCGGCCTTGTAGGCGGCCACCTGGCCCTCGGGGGAGGTCAGGAACTTGGCCAGCTCGGCGGCGGCCTTCGCGTGCTTGGTCTGCTTGGGCACGGCGAGCCACGAGCCGCCCCAGTAGCCGGCGCCGCCCGGGGTCTTGGCGACGTCCCACTTGCCCTTGCCGAAGTCGCCGGAGAACTCCTCGATGCCGCCGAGCATCCAGGACGGGCACGGCAGGGCGGCGAAGGTGTCCCGCTTGAGGGCGGTCTGCCACGGCGGGGTGAAGATCGACATGTCCGCGGTGAGCTTGTTCTCCGCGAACTTCAGCGACGTGTCGAACGCCTGCTTGACGGCGGGGTTGCCGTCGTAGACGAGGTTGTCGCTCTTGTCGAAGAAGCTGTAGCCGGGCCCGTTGCCGGCGTTCTGCAGGACGGTGGCGCGGAACACGGCGGTCGGCCCGTCCAGCCACTTGGTGCCGGGCACCTTCTCCTGGAACTTCTTGCCGGTCTCCAGGAACTGGTCCCAGGTGGCCCAGAGCTCGCCGACCTTGTCGCGCTCGGTGGGCAGGCCGGCCTTCTTGAACAGGTCCTTGCGGTAGCACATGGCGAGCGGGCCGATGTCGGTGCCGAGGCCGACGAGCTGCTTGCCGTCGGGGGTAAGGCCCATCTGCCACTTCCACGGCAGGAAGTTCTTCTCCAGGTCCTTGCCGCCGTGGTCGAAGAGGTTGACGAACTTCGTCTTCTGCTGCATGTAGAGCGGGAGGATGCCCTCCTCCAGCATGACGACGTCGCCCGCGCCGCTGCCGGTGGCCATCCACTGCTGGATGCGCGGCTTGTACTCGTCCAGCGTGGAGACCTTGCGCTGCTTGATCTTGACGTTCGGGTGGGACTGCTCGTACTGCTTGTAGAGCGCGTCGTAGCCCGGCTCACCGAAGACGTCGACGGTGAGCTCGACCGGCCCGCTGTCGGAGCCTCCCTCGTCGTTGTCGTCGCCGCCGCACGCGACGGCGAGGCCGCCGACGAGTACCGCCGCCATCGCCGTACTCAGTCCGCGCCGCATGATGGCCCTCATGGCGGACCCCTCTCAGGTTGTGTCTTGCAGTGGTGTGGGAGCGCTCCCACGAAGGAAAGACCGTGACGGGGCTCACTGTCAATGCGCCGAAACATAACCGTTACAACAACCTGTCCGCCGGGGCAGGGTGGTCAGACCCCGCCCGACGACCGGTCAGACACCGGTCAGCCCGCCCCGACCAGGCGGGTCACCCCTCCTGGACGGGCGAGAGCCGGGCCGGCGCCGGAGCCGGCGCCGTGGACCGCCGGACGACCAGCTCCGGCCGGTAGAGCAGCTCCGTGCGGGGCGCGCGCTCACCGCGGATCTCGTCCAGGACGGTGCTCACCGCGGCCATCGACATCTCCCGCACCGCCTGCCGGACCGTCGTCAGCGGCGGGTCGAGGTAGGCGGTCAGGAGCGAGTCGTCCATGCCGGTGACGGACACGTCCTCGGGCACCTGCAGCCCGCGCGCCCGCGCCGCCCGGATCGCGCCGAGCGCCATGATGTCGTTGCCGCCGCAGATCGCCGTGCACCCCGCGTCCAGCAGCGTGGACGCCGCCGCCTGCCCGCCCTCCACCGTGTACATGGTGTTGACGATCAGCTCGTCCACCTCGGCCGAGGAGAGGCCGGTGTGCGCGGCCATCCCGCGCCGGAACCCCTCGGTCTTGCGCCGCGTCGGCACGTACACGTCCTGGCCGATCGCGAGCCCGATCCGGCGGTGGCCCATCGCGGCCAGGTGCGCGACGATCGCCTCCATCGACGCCACGTCGTCGTTCGAGATGTACGGCGCGTCGATGTCGGGCCGGTACCCGTTCACCAGCACGATCGGCAGCGCCTGCTCCAGCAGCCGCGCGTACCGCGCCCGGTCGGAGTTGGCGTTGGCGTGCAGGCCGTTGACGAAGATGATCCCCGCGACGCCGCGCTCCAGCAGCATCTCGATGTAGTCGTCCTCGGCGACGCCGCCCGGCGCCTGCGAGCACAGCACCGCCATGTACCCGTGCCGGGCGAGCGCGCTCTCGATGACCTCGGCGAACGCCGGGAAGATCGGGTTGGTCAGCTCGGGGATGATCAGCCCGATCAGCCCGGCCCGCCGCTGGCGCAGCTTGGCCGGGCGCTCGTAGCCGAGCACGTCCAAGGCGGTCAGCACCGCCTGGCGCGTGGTCGGGGACACGCCCGGCTTGCCGTTGAGCACGCGGCTCACCGTCGCCTCGCTCACCCCGGCGTGCGCCGCGATGTCCGCCAGGCGTGTCGTCATGGGTTTCAAGTTATCCCTCCTCGACGTCCCACCACAGGGCGGTGTCCGGGGGCAGGTCCAGGTGGCCGCCCTCCAGCCGGACCGGTCCGCTCGCGAGGAGCGGCGTGCCGCGCGCGGGGAGCCGCACCGTCCCGCCGCCCGTGTTGACCGCGCACCCGAGCCGCCTCCCCCCGCTCTCCCGGACGAAGACAAGTGTGCCGGGTGGGGCCGACTCCCAGCGCAGTCCGCCGTCGCCGAGCGCGGGGTGCTCGCGGCGCAGCCGCAGCGCCTCGCGGTAGAGGGCGAGCATGGAGCCGGGGTCGGCGCTCTGCGCGGCCACGGTGAGGTCGCGCCAGCCCGTCGGGATCGGCAGCCAGGACGCGGGGCCCGCGCCGAACCCGAACGGGGGCTCCTCGCCCTCCCACGGCAGCGGGACGCGGCAGCCGTCGCGGCCGGCGCCCTCGCCGCGCAGCCGCTGCGGGTCCTGCTGGAACTCCTCCGGCAGGTCGAGGACCTCCGGCAGGCCCAGCTCCTCGCCCTGGTAGACGTAGGACGAGCCGGGCAGCGCGAGCGTGAGCAGCGCCGCCGCGCGGGCGCGCCGCAGCCCGGTCTCGCCGCCGCCGTACCGGGTGACGTGCCGCTTCACGTCGTGGTTGGACAGCACCCAGGTCGCGGGCGCGCCGACCTCCGAGGCGGTGCGGATCGACTCCTCGATCACCTCGCGCAGCGGGGCCGCGTCCCATGGCGCGGTCAGGTAGTGGAAGTTGAACGCCTGGTGCAGTTCGTCCGGGCGGGTGTAGTGGGCGAGCCGCTGCGGGGTGGGGGCCCACGCCTCGGCGACGGCGATCCGCTCGCCGCCGTAGGAGTCGAGCAGGCGCCGCCACTCGCGGTGGATGTCGTGCACCGCGTCCTGGTCGAAGTACGGCAGGACGGCCGTGCCGAGCATCTCGACCTGGTTCGGGTGGCCGACGTCCGGCAGGCCGGGGGCCTTGGCCATGCCGTGGGCGACGTCCACACGGAAGCCGTCCACGCCGAGGTCGAGCCAGAACGTCAGGATGTCCGCGAACTCGGCGCGGACCTCGGGGTTCTCCCAGTCCAGGTCGGGCTGCTCGGGCGCGAACAGGTGCAGGTACCACTGGCCGTCCGGCAGCCGGGTCCAGGCGGGGCCGCCGAACACCGACTCCCAGTCGTTGGGGGGCTCGGCGCCGTCCGGGCCGCGCCCGTCCCGGAAGATGTAGCGGGCGCGCTCGGGGGAGCCCGGGGGCGCGGCGACCGCCGCCCGGAACCAGGCGTGCCGGTCGGAGGTGTGGTTGGGCACGACGTCCACGATGATGCGCAGGCCGTGCGCGTGCGCGTCGGCGATCAGCCCGTGGGCGTCGGCGAGGGTGCCGAACAGCGGGTCGACGTCGCGGTAGTCGGCCACGTCGTAGCCGAAGTCGGCCATCGGCGAGACGTAGAACGGGGTCAGCCACAGCGCGTCCACGCCGAGGTCGGCGAGGTAGGGGAGCCGGGACCGGACGCCGGGCAGGTCGCCGACGCCGTCGCCGTCGGAGTCGGCGAAGCTGCGCACGTACACCTGGTAGATGACGGCGTCGCGCCACCAGCGGGTGCCCTCCTCCGGGTGGGAGGCGTGGACGAGCAGGGTGTCCTGGGTCATGAACATCCTTCGAATCGGGAGCCTGCGAGGTGCGGGTGCGGAAGGGGATGCGTCACTTGACGCCGCCGGCGGTGAGACCGGCGACGATCCGGCGCTGGAAGACCAGCACCACCGCGATGAGCGGGACGGTCACGATCACCCCGGCCGCCATCTGGGTGCCGAACGGCTGGTCGAACCCGGAGACGCCGGTGAACTTGGAGATCGCGACCGTGGCGGTCTGCATCTCCTTCTTGTTGACCATGGACAGCGCGATGAGGAACTCGTTCCACGCGGCGATGAACGTCAGGATCGCCGTGGTGAACACCCCGGGCGCCGCCAGCGGGACGATGATCTTGCGGAACGCCTGGCCGCGGGTGCAGCCGTCCACCATCGCGGCCTGCTCCAGCTCGAACGGCAGCTGCCGGAAGAACGCCGTGAGCAGCCACACCGACAGCGGCAGCGCGAACCCGAGGCTGGGCAGCACCATGGCCTGGTAGGTGTTGATCCACTTGATGTCCGTGAAGAGCTTCAGCAGGGGGACCAGCTGCGAGATTCCCGGGAACATCGTGGTCGCGACGATCAGCCCGAGCACCGCGTTCTTGAACCGGAAGTCGAGCCTGGCCAGCGCGTAGGCGGTGAACGTGCCGATCAGCAGGGTCAGCACGGTGGTGAGGCCGGCCACGACGAGGCTGTTCAGCAGCGCCCGGCCGAACCCGTTGCCGCCGGAGAAGACCGCGGAGAAGTTCTCCCACGACCACCGGGACGGCACGATCGAGTTGTCGAACTGGTCCTGCGGGCGGCGGAACGCCGAGATCGTCATCCAGTAGAAGGGGGCGAGGCAGTACACCGCCACCGCCGCGAACCCGAGATAGGACAGCAGCCGCTTGGCCTGGGTCATGCCGCCTTCCTCCGCTCCCGCTTGGTCTGCCGCCGGGCCTCGCCGATGATGTCGGCGCCGAGCAGCTTGACGAACAGGTAGGCGATCAGCGCGATGTAGAGGAACAGGATCGTCGCGTACGCCGCCGCCGATCCGTAGCGCAGGTTGGACGCCTCGAACCAGGCGATCATCGTCAGCGTCTCCACCGACTTCTGGTTGACGCCGATCAGCACGGCGGGCAGGTCGAACATGCGCAGCACGTCCAGCATGCGGAACAGCACGGCGACCAGCAGAGCGGGCTTCACCAGCGGAAGCGTGATGCGGAGGAACTGCTGGACGGGCCCGGCGCCGTCCACCCGCGCCGCCTCGTAGACGTCCCGGGGGATCATCTGCAGCCCGGCGAGGACGAGCAGTCCGATGAACGGGGAGGTCTTCCACACCTCGGCGATGACGACGGCCGCCTTCGCGGGGAACCCGTCGGCGGTCCACAGGATCTGCTGGCGCAGCAGCGCGTTCGCCGCGCCGTCCGCCTGGAAGATCCAGCGCCACAGCAGCCCGGAGATCGCGGTGGGGATCGCCCACGGGACGAGGATGCTGGCGCGCACGACGGCCCGCCCCTTGAACGCCTGGTGCATGATCAGCGCCATCGCGACGCCGATCAGCGTCTCCAGGACCACCGTCGTCAGGGTGAAGAACGTGGTGTTGGAGAAGGCGTTCCAGAACGCGTCGGCCCGGTCGCCCTGGAAGATCGCGGTGTAGTTGTCGAGGCCGACGAACCGGTCGCCCTCGACGACGAACCCCTGCGCGTCCAGGCCCTCGCCGCGCGCGTACAGCGACTCGCGGAACCCCGCGAGGACGGGGTAGCCGATGACCAGCGCGAGTACCAGCAGCGTCGGGGACAGCAGCAGCGCGGCGAGGCGCCTCGTCCCCTGCACGTCGCGCCCGCGGCGGCGGGCGGCGCCCGCCGCGGGGGTTCCCGCGGCGGGCGGCGTCTCGGTGGCGGCCGTGTTCACTGCGCGGTCAGCGGCTGGAGCTTGGCCTGCAGGTCGGCCAGGGCCTGGTCGACGGGCTTCTTGCCGGTCACCGCGTCGTACATCTCGCCCTGGATCGCGGCGGTCACGTCGCCGTACTTCACCGCGACCGGGCGCGGCTTGGCGTTCGCGATGGCCTGCTTCAGCACGGGCAGGTACGGGAACTTCTTCACCATCTCGGGGTCGTCGTACAGCGCGGCGACCGTCGGGGCCTGCGAGGTGGCGAGCAGGTTGGCGCGCTGCGACTGCTCACCGGTCAGGTACCGGATGAAGTCGAGGGCGGACGCCTTGTTATCGGCGAACGCGGAGATCGCGAGGTTGTGGCCGCCGAGGTTGGCGACGCCGGGCCCGTTCGGGCCGGGCAGCGGCGCGACAGCGAACTTGCCCGCGACCTTGGACGAGCCGTCCTTCTGGTCGGCCAGCGCGTACTGGTACGGCCACTGGCGCTGGAAGACGAGCTTGCCGGACTGGAAGTAGCGGCGCCCGCCCTCGGTGTCGAGGGTGACGGCCTCCTTCGGCATGTGCTCCTTCTTGGCGTTCACGAGGAACTCGACGCCCTGCTTGGCCTGCGGAGTGCTGAGCGTCGGCTTGCCGTCCGGGCCGATGATCGCGCCGCCGGCGCTGCCGATCGCCTCGACCGCGCTGATCGTCAGGCTCTCGGTCTTGTTGACCTCGGTGAAGAAGCAGTCGATGCCCTTGGCCTCGGGGAGCTTCTCGACCTTGGCGCACGCGTCCCACATCTCGGCGTAGGTCTTCGGCGGCGCGGAGACCCCGGCCTTCTTCAGCAGGTCCTCGCGGTAGTAGAGCATCCCGGCGTCGGACGTGGATGGCACCGCGTAGAGCCGGTCCCGGTACTGCCCGGTGCTGATCGTCGCGGGCAGCATCTTGGACAGGTCGACCTGGCTCTTCGGGATCTCGGTGAGCCAGCGGTTGGCGGCGAACTCGGCGGTCCACACCACGTCGAGGTTGAGCACCGCGTAGGCGTCCGACTTGGTGGTGGCGTTCTGGATCATCTGCTGCCGCTGGTCGTTCGGCTCGTCCGGCAGCTCGATGATCCGGACCTGCTCCTTCGGGTGCTCGGCGTTCCAGCCGTCCACCTGCTTCTGCAGGTAGCCCGAGCGGTCCTTGCCGGTCACGAAGGTGATGGGGCCGCGGCCCTGCAGACTCGCCTCGCTCGTGCCGCCCTGCGCGCCGTCGTCGCCGCCGCAGGCGGTCAGCGAGAGCGCGAGGCCGGCGCAGACGAGAGCGCCCGCCAGGGGGGCGCCGCCGATCCGGGGGGTGCGCCGCATGGTGTCCTCCTTCGCGGGGGACGTGCCGCGCCGGGCCGTCGTCCCGCAGGTCAAGAGATGGGGGCTGGACCGGGACGTTAGCAACGTGTTGCAGGGACGTAAACCTCTTGCAGAAACTTTCAGCAAGTCCGTGGCCGATCTGTAACCGTTTACAGCGGCCGGAGAATCCGCTCGACACCCGCGCGGGCCTGCGCCAGGCTGCCTCCGTGACGAACCACGACCCCGGCGCGGCGCTGGACCTGGTCCGCGACCACACGATCCTGTCCGTGGTGACCGGCTCGCGAGCCTACGGCCTGGCGACGAGTGCCAGTGACGTCGACCGGCGCGGCGTCTACGCGGCCCCGGCCCCGCTGTTCTGGGGTTTCACCAAGCCGCCGACCCACCTGGACGGCCCGCTGCCCGAGCAGTTCTCCTGGGAACTGGAGCGTTTCTGCGTGCTGGCGCTCGGCGCGAACCCGACCGTCCTGGAGTGCCTCTGGTCGCCGATCGTGGAACGCGTCACACCGGTCGGCGAGGAGCTGCTGGCCGTCCGGCCGGCCTTCCTGTCGCGGCACGCGCACCGCACGTTCCTCCGCTACGCCGACGCCCAGTTCCGCAAGTTGGAAGGCGACTTGCGCAACGGCGGCGCGCCGCGATGGAAGCACGTCATGCACATGCTGCGGCTGCTGGCGAGCGGCCTGCACCTCGTCCGCCACGGCGAGCCCCGGGTGGACGTCGGCGACCTGCGCGACCGCCTCCTCGCCGTCCGCCGCGGCGAGGTCGCCTGGGCCGAGGTCGAGGAGTGGCGCGCCGCCCTCACCGCCGAGATCGACACCGCCATGGCCCGCACCCCCCTCCCGCCCGAACCCGACCGCACCGCGGTCGAGAACCTGCTGATCTCCATCCGCCGCAGGAGCGTGACCTGGTGAGACTCCCCGAGGGCATGCTCGCCCGCCTGGCCGCCGAGCACCCCTACCCCCGCGCGTTCCTGCGGACGGGTGAGGTCGAGGCCGACCTGACCCGTCTCGCCGGGGACGGGCCCGCCTACCTGCCGGAGCTGGTCGAGGCCAAGCGCTCCGCCGAGCACGGCGCGCTGCCGGAGGACGCGCCCACACCGTCCCGGCTCCGGGGCGACGTCGCCGCGCTCACCGCCCGGCTGGAGGACGAGCGCAGCGTCACCCGCCTGCCGGAAGCGCCGGCGAACCGCCGAGGGCTTCATGAGTTGGTGGTCCGGGCGCGCCTAGGCTGAACCCTGCGGAGCCTCCCCTGCGTGCCACCGGTTGTACGGACCGTTTTGGGAACGCAACCACCGGGTGCGGTCGCCACGTACCAGAGGTGATTGCGGAGCCGAGGAAGGGGAGCGATGCGCGAGCAGGGCATCGACGAGAAGGACATCGCGGAGGCGGACCTCAGGACCCGGCGGGGCGTGTTCCGCGCCGTCGCCTTCCGGGACCCCGTCGACGGGCACGAGCACATGGCGCTGGTGCGGGGCGACGTCCGGGGGCGCACGGACGTGCTGGTCCGGATGCACTCCGAGTGCATGACGGGCGACATCTTCGGCGCGACCCGCTGCGAGTGCGGGGACCAACTCGGCTCGGCGCTGGACGCCATCGTCCGGGAGGGCGCGGGCGTCCTGGTCTACCTGCGCGGGCACGAGGGGCGCGGGATCGGGCTCGTCGCGAAGGTCCGCACCCACATCCTGCAGGACGACCAGGGCCTGGACACCGTCGACTCCGCCACCGCCATCGGGCTGCCGGTGGACGTCCGCGACTACGGCCCCGCCGCGCGGATCCTGCGGCACCTCGGCGTCCGGTCGGTGCGGCTGATGTCGAACAACCCGGACAAGGTCAGCGCGCTGGAGTCCTACGGCGTCGCCGTCGCGGCGCGGGTGCCGCTGCTCGTCCCCGTCAGCGACGACAACGTCCGCTACCTCACCGCCAAGCGCGACCGGCTCGGGCACGACCTGCCGCAGCTGGAAGCCCCCGCCGTCCTGGACGAGGCCCCGGTCAGCGAGGTGCGCTGATGACGCGGCCGATGACGTTGACGCGCCCGGCGCCCGTGCGGGTGCCGTTCGCGCCGCCGCGCCGGTACCGGCTGACCCGGGGACCGGAGCTGGCGCTCGCGGCGGCGGCGCAGCTGGCGCTGCTGGCGGTGCTCCGCCCCGGCCACGCGGGCCTGGCCGTGGGCGGCGGATACGCGCTGGCCGCGTGGGTGGTGCTCGCGCGGGCGTTCCGGGGGCGCGCGCTCGGGCCGGCCGACCACGTGACGCTGGTCAGGGTCGTGCTGACCGGGAGTGTGGCGGCCCTGGTCGCGGGGCATCTGACCGGTGGCGGGCACACCTGGGCGCTGGTCGCGGCGGCGTCGGCGGCGCTCGTCCTGGACGGGGTGGACGGGCAGGTCGCCCGGCGCACCGGCACGGCGTCCCGGCTCGGCGCGCGGTTCGACATGGAGACCGACGCCCTCCTGGTGCTGGTGCTGAGCGTCGAGGTCGCCTGGTCGGCGGGGCCGTGGGTGCTCGCGATCGGCGCGATGCGGTACGCGTTCGGCGCGGCGGCCTGGGCGGCGCCGTGGCTGCGCGCCGACCTGCGGCCGAGCGTCGCGCGCAAGGCCGTCGCCGTGGTGCAGGGCGTGGTGCTGGTGGTGGCCGCGGCGGGCGCCGTCCCGCACGCGGGGCTGCTCGTGGCGGCGGCGCTGGCGCTGCTGGTGTGGTCGTTCGGGCGGGACGTGCGGTGGCTGTTCGCGCGGCGCGACCGGCGGGCGGCGGGCCCGGTGGAAGCGGTGGCAGCGGCGGAAATGGTGGAAGCGGTGGAAGCGGTGGGTGCGACTCGGGGGAGGAGCGGGGATGGAGCGCGACGCGCGCGCCTTCTGGATCCTGTCGCCCGGTAAGGGGGAGATCCGCGATGCCGTCCTCCCGGAGCCGGGGCCGGGGGAGGTGCTGGTCCGGACGCTGTTCTCCGGGGTGAGCCGGGGCACGGAGGCGATCGTGTTCCGCGGCGGCGTCCCGCCGAACCAGCACGCCATCATGCGGGCGCCGTTCCAGGACGGGACGTTCCCCGGCCCGGTCAAGTACGGGTACCTCAACGTCGGCGTGGTCGAGGAGGGCCCCGCCGAGCTCACCGGCCGGACCGTGTTCTGCCTCTACCCGCACCAGACCCGGTACGTCGTCCCGGCGGGCGCGGTCACCGTCGTCCCGGACGAGGTGCCGCCGGAGCGGGCGGTCCTGGCGGGGACGGTCGAGACCGCCGTGAACGCGCTGTGGGACGCGGCCCCGCTGGTCGGCGACCGGATCGCCGTGGTCGGCGCGGGGATGGTCGGCTGCTCGGTCGCCGGGGTCCTCGCCGGGTTCCCCGGGTGCCGCGTCCAGCTGGTCGACACCGACCCGTCGCGCTTCGCCGTCGCGGAGGCGCTCGGCGTGGAGTTCGCGACGCCCGAAGGGGCGGCGGGCGGCTGCGACCTCGTCGTCCACGCGAGCGCGACCGAGGCGGGGCTGGCCCGGTCGCTGGAGCTGCTCGCCCCGGACGGGCAGGTCGTCGAGCTGAGCTGGTACGGCGACCGGAAGGTCAGCGTGCCGCTCGGCGAGTTCTTCCACTCGCGGCGGCTGACCGTCCGGGGCAGCCAGGTCGGCGCGGTGCCGCCGGCGCGGCGGGCGAGCCGGAGCTTCGCCGACCGGCTGGCGCTCGCGCTGCGGCTGCTGGCGGATCCGGCGTTCGACGCGCTGGTCACGGGGGAGAGCACCTTCGCGGAGCTGCCGCGGATCATGCCCGCGCTGGCGGCTGGGAGGCTGCCCGCCCTGTGCCATCGGATCGTCTACTGAGGAGGGCTTCTTGTTCGGTATCACCGTCCGCGACCACATGATGATCGCGCACAGCTTCCGCGGCGAGGTGTTCGGGCCCGCGCAGCGGCTGCACGGCGCGACCTACGTGGTGGACGCGACGTTCCGCCGGGCCGACCTGGACTCCGACGGGCTCGTCGTCGACATCGGGCTCGCCACCCGCGCGCTCGGCGAGGTCCTGGGCGGGCTGAACTACCGCAACCTGGACGACGAGCCGGACTTCGCCGGGGTGAACACCTCGACCGAGTTCCTCGCCAAGGTCATCGCCGACCGGCTCGCCGACCGCGTCCACGCGGGGGCGCTCGGCGAGAACGCGCGCGGGCTGTCCGGCATCGCGGTGGCGCTGCACGAGTCGCACGTCGCCTGGGCCAGTTACGAGCGGGAGCTATGACCGCGCCGGAGATCCCGTTCGTCGTGCCGGGCGGCGTCGGCGGCGACGCCGCCCCGAGCGGCGGCGACCGGTACGACCGGCGGGTGGCGGAGGAGCTGGCGGCGTCGGGGCGGCCCGTCCGGATGCTGCCGGTGCCGGGGTCGTGGCCGCGCCCCGGCGAGCCGGCGCGGACCGCGCTCGGCCGCTCCCTCGCCGCGATCCCGGACCGGAGTGTCGTGCTGCTGGACGGCCTGGTCGCGTGCGGCGTGCCGGACATCGTCGTCCCCGAGGCGGGACGGCTGCGGGTGGCGGTCCTGGTGCACCTGCCCCTCGCGGACGAACCCGGACAAGAAGACCTCAACGCGGGCGAACGCAAGGTCCTGGAAGCGGCGGCCGCCGTCATCGCGACCAGCCCGTGGGCGAAGGACCACCTCATCGCCCACCACGGCCTCGACCCGTCCCGCGTCCACGCCGTCCCGCCGGGCACCGACCCCGCGCCCCTCGCCTCCGGCACCGACGGCGCGACCCGCCTGCTGTGCGTGGCGTCGGTGACCCCGCGCAAGGGCCACGACGTGCTGGTGGAGGCCCTCGCCACCCTCGCGCACCTGCCGTGGCACTGCGAATGCGCCGGCCCGCTGGACCGCGACCCCGGCCATGTGACGCGGCTGCGCCGCCTGATCGGCCGGCACCGGCTCGGCGACCGGGTCGAGCTCGCCGGGCCCCTCACCGGCAAGCGGCTGGACGACGCCTACGCCGCCGCCGACGCGCTCGTCCTCGCGTCCCGCGCCGAGACGTTCGGGATGGTGGTGACCGAGGCGCTCGCGCGCGGTGTGCCCGTCATCGCGACGTCGGCGGACGGCGTCCCCGACGCGCTCGGCTGGGACCCGACCGGGGCCGTCCCCGGCCTGCTCGTCCCGCCCGGCGACCCCACCGCACTCGCCACGGCGCTGCGCCGCTGGCTCGTCGACCCCGACCTGCGGGGCCGGCTGCGCGCCGCCGCCCGGCTGCGCCGCACCATGCTGCCGGGCTGGGACGACACCGCCCGCCGCATGGCCACCGTCCTATCCCGGATGCGCAGGGAGGCGCGCCATGATTGAGGGAACCGAAGGCATCGACACGAGATCGTCGAGCGGGTACGCGCCGTCGTGGCTGGCGCTGCGGGAGGAGGCCGACGCCGCCGCGCGGGCGGGGGAGCTGCTGGTCCCGCTCCGGGCGGCGCTCCCGGCGGACGGGCCGCTCGTCATCTGGGACCTCGGCTGCGGTACCGGCTCCGTCGGCCGCTGGCTGTCGGGGCGGCTGCGCGGCCCGCAGCACTGGATCCTGCACGACCGCGACCCCGCGCTGCTCGACCTCGCCCGCGCCAATGCCTACGTCACCGCCGACGGGCTGCCCGCGACGGTCGAGACGCGCGCCGGCGGCATCGCCGAGCTGCGCGCGTCCGACCTGGTCGGCGCGTCGCTCGTCGTCGCGTCCGCGCTGCTGGACGTGCTCACCGCCGCCGACGTCGAGGCGATCGCGGCGGCGGCCGGCTGCCCGGCGCTGCTCACCCTGTCGGTCGTCGGCCGCGTCCGGCTCACCCCGTCCGAGCCGCTCGACGCCGAGTACGCCGCCGCGTTCGACGCGCACCAGCGGCGCGGCGGGCTGCTCGGGCCCGACGCCGTCACCGCCGCGACCAGGGCGTTCGGGCGGCGCGGCGCCACGGTCACGACGCGTCCGAGCCCGTGGCGGCTCGGTCCCGGCCAGGCGGAGCTGATCGCCGAATGGCTGCGCGGCTGGGTCGGCGCCGCCGTCGAGCAGAACCCGGACCTGGCCCCGTTCGCGGACGACTACCTGAGCCGCCGCCTCGCCGCCTGCGCCGACGGCCGGCTCACCGTCGAGGTCCAGCACCTGGACCTGCTCGCCCTCCCCGGAGGACCGTCGTGAAGAGGCTGTGGCCGTGGGGCCGCCTGGTCATCGGGCTGGGCATCCTGGGCGCGCTGCTGTGGTGGCACAGCACGGACGCCTTCGTGGCGGCACTCCAAGCCATCGACGCCACCTCCGTGGCCGTGGCCCTCGCCATCGGTCTGCTGACCACGACGCTCAGCGCGGCCCGCTGGTGGCTGGTCGCTCGACGTGTCGGCCTGCACCTGCCCATGGCCGGTGCCATCACGGACTACTACCGGGCCCAGTTCCTCAATGCGGTGCTGCCTGCCGGTGTTCTGGGGGACGTCCACAGGGCGGTGAGCCACGGCCACCGCTCGGGTGACGTCGCCCGTGGAGTGCGGGCCGTTTTCCTCGAACGGACCGCCGGTCAGGGCGTCGCCATCGTCGCGGGTGTCGCGGCCCTGTTCGTCCACCCGTCCTTGCTGTCGGCGATGGCCCCGGCCCTCATCCCGATTGGGGTCGTCCTTGTTCTGCTCCTTGTCCTGGGACGCTGGAAGCACCCGGCCCTGGTATCCACGTTCGCCGACCTGCGCGCCGCCGCGCGCGCTTGGCCCGGCATCGTCGCGCTGTCGGTCGCGGCACTCGCGGGACACCTGGCGCTGTTCGTCGTCGCGGCCCGCCTGGTCGGCGCGACGGCACCGCTCGTCCAGCTGCTCCCGCTCCTGCTGCTGGCGCTGCTGGTGATGGTGCTGCCGATCAACGTCGGCGGCTGGGGGCCGCGCGAGGCCGCCCTCGCCCTGGCGTTCGGCGCCGCCGGGCTCGGCTCAGCGCAGGGCCTGACCGTCTCCGTCGTCTACGGGGTGCTGAGCTTCGTCGCGTGCCTGCCCGGCGCCGCCGCCCTGCTGCTGAAGCACCGCGAGGACGTCCCCGAACGCCGCGACAAGGCTCCGCAGCGCGTCCCGGCCCTTGCCGGCGCGGGCCAGTGAGGGCCGCCCGATGACGCCGGACTCGGTGTAGGCGGCCATCCCGGCCGTCAGGAGGTGCCGCCGGTCGTCGGCCAGGTGATCGGCGGTGCCGTACCCGTCCCTGAGCAGCTCCGGATGGGCGTGCAGCAGGATCGACGTCTCCAGCTCCCCGGCGTGCATGTCGCTGTCCCCGGACGTCTCGACGCCCGCCGCGCGCCGCGCGTCCTCCCAGTCGTCGAACCCGGGGAACAGCGCCATGTCGCCGTGCGCCTCCTGCACGACGTTGCCCAGGACGTAGTTGCCGCCGTGCCCGCTGACCAGCACGAGCTTCGGCACCCCGGCCCGGCGCAGCGACTCGGCGACGTCCCTCACCACCGCGTGGAGGGTCGCCGCCGAGATGCTCACCGTCCCGGGCCAGCCGGCGTGCTCATGCGAGCACGAGATCGTCACGGGCGGGAGCGTCCGCACCGGATGGGTCGTCGCGATCTCCGCCGCCAGCGTGCACGCGATCACCGTGTCCGTCGCCAGCGGGAGGAACGGGCCGTGCTGCTCGAAGCTCCCCACCGGCAACAGGGCCACGGGGACGTCCGGCACCTCGGTACTCGTATGCGTCGGCAGCAGCATGCACCCCACCCTGCCGCACCCGCCCCGCGACCGAAACCAGCGCCATGGCGCCGGCGAGCAGGAGGGCGGCGACGATCCCGTCCGTCCAGTAGTGGTTCGCGGTCACGACCACGACGAACACCGTGGCCGGCGCGTGCAGCGCGACCACCCACCGCCAGGGGCTCCGCGACGCGCGGACCACCGCGACCGCCACGAGCAGCGCCCATCCGATGTGCAGCGAGGGCATCGCCGCGTACTGGTTGGCGATCCCGTCCGCCGCCGCCGGGTAGGCGGACGGCCCCACGGTCAGCATCGTGTCGACCGCCCCGATGCCCGCCAGCCGGGGCGGGGCCAGCGGGAAGAGCATGTGCACCGCGAGCCCCGCCGCCGTCAGCACCACCAGCTCGTTGCGCACCCTCGCATAGGACGTCCGGTGCCGTACGAAAAGCCAGATCAGCAGTAGCGCCGTCCCAGGGAAATGCACGCTGACGTAGTAGACGTTGGCGAGGAACGCTGTGTGGTCCCAGCCGAGCGCCCACTGCTGGACGTCCACCTCGCTCGGCAGCCACGACCGCTCGAACCGCCACAGCCACTCCGCGTTCGACATCGCCTCGCCGGGGCCCTGCTCTATGAGCGTCCGGCCCCACTTGTAGAACGCGAACAGGATCACCAGGAGCCCGGCCTCGGTGAGCAGCGGACGTGCCTTCCCCCGCATCGCCCCTAGCGCCGCCGTGCCCGCCATGTTGCCCTCCCCGTGCCGGTCTTTTGCGCCCATCACAACCTTCGCGTCGGACACTTCGGCGGGCACTGGGCCCAGCACCATGAAAACCGGAGGAAAGGTCCAGGGCGGGGGGTGGAGTTAACCCCACCCCTCCCGTAGGTTTCGGGGCGTGATCACCGGCGAATGGCTCAACCCGCCCCCGGCCGCCGTCGAGGACGGCGGCGCGCTGCTCGTCACCGCGGCGAAGGGCGGCGACTTCTGGCGGACGACGTCCTACGGCTACGACCGCGACGGCGGCCACGCCCTGCTGACGCCGTTCGGCACCGAGGCGGCGATCGAGGTGTCGTTCGTCGCCGACTACGACCGGCAGTTCGACCAGGCGGGCCTGCTCGTGCGCCTGGACGAGGAGACCTGGATCAAGGCGGGCGTGGAGTACTGCGACGGCGCCCTGCAGTTGGGCGCCGTCGTCACGCACAAGGTCTCCGACTGGTCGTCGGCGCCCGTCCCGTGGCACGGCCGCGAGGTGACGCTCCGGGCCAGCCGCTCGGGCGACGCCGTGACCATCCGGGCGCGCGCGGGGGAGGACCCCTGGCAGATGATCCGGCTCGCCCCGTTCCCGCCGGGCGTGGCGGCGACGGCGGGCCCCTACTGCTGCGCCCCCGAACGCGAGGGCCTGACCGTGCGCTTCACCGGCGTGACCACGGGTCCGCCGGACGCTGCCCTCCACCCGTAGGCACCCAAGCACTTACTTGGTAGGCTTCCCGTCCGACGCGACGGGAGGAACGGGACATGGCGGTCGCACCGGTCATCGAGGAACGCGCGGGATGCGGCCGGGGCGCGCGGCTGGCCGCCCGGTTCATGCACAGGTTCATGCGCCCGCTCGTCGAACGCCTCCCGTGGACGCCGCGCACCCTCCGCTTCGCCCCGCTCCTCGACCTCGGCGCGGCCCTCCTGCTGCCGCCGCGCGGCACGAAGGTCACCAGGGTGCGGGGTCTCGGCTGCGGAGCCGAATGGGTCCGCGGACCCGGCGTGTCCATGAACTCGCGGCAGGCGATCCTCTACTTCCACGGCGGCGGCTTCGTCGCCTGCGGCCTGCGCACCCACCGCCGCATGATCGCCCGCATCTCCCAGGCCGCCGGCATGCCCGTCCTGTCGGTCGCCTACCGGATGCAGCCGCGCGTCCCGATCCAGACGTCCATCGACGACTGCGTCGACGCCTACCGGCTGCTCCTGAAGACCCGCGACCCCGGCGACATCGTCGTCGCGGGCGACTCCGCGGGCGGCTACCTCGCCTTCATGGCGCCGCTCCACGCCCTGTGCGCGGGCCTGCCCCGCCCCGCCGGGATCGCCGCCCTGTCGCCCTTCGCCGACCTGGACATCGCCCCGAAGATCGCGCACGCCAACGCGGCGCTCGACCCCTTCATCCCGGCGCACCGCCTGTGGGACATGGTCCGCATGTGCTTCCCCGGCGCCGAGCCGACCGACCCATGGCTCTCCCCGGTGCACGCCGACCTCAGCGGCCTGCCGCCCGTCCTCATCCAGGCGGGCGCGATCGAGGTCCTCCTCGCCGACGCCGAACTGATGGCCGAACGCCTCGGCGCCGCCGACGTCCCGTGCACGCTCCAGATCTGGGAGGGGCAGGTCCACGTCTTCCAGGTCTTCGCCGACATCTCCCGCGAGGGCCTGGCCGCCATCAAGGAGATCGGCGCCTTCGCCCGCCGCGCCACCACCGCCGAGGCCCGGGCGGCCTGACCTCACCCCCGGAAGTGCTCGACCAGCCGCGAGTAGCTGTCACTCCCATGCCCCTGCTCCACGGCCTTCCGGACGAGCGCGAGCGTGTACTCGGGCAGCTCGGCGTCGACCCCGCGATCCCGGCTCTCCCGGACGAGGTCCTCGACCGACGGCAGATGATGCCGGAGCGCCCCGAACGGAGTCGCGTAGCGCGCCTGGTCGACCTCCTCGGCGATCGACGGCAGGAACCCCCAGAGCGCCGCCATCGGAGCGTCGGCATGCTCAAGGAACTGCTTGAGCTCGACACCGGCGTCCCCCAGCGCGGCAGCGGCGTGCAGGAACCCGTTGAGCAGCCCCCACATCGTCCCGTGCACGGCCATCCCGTAGAGGACGGCGACACCGGGATCCTCCGACACCAGCGGCGCATGCCCGCTGAGCAGCCCGAGCACCGCCCGATACCGCTCATGCACGTCCGCCGCGCCGCCGTAGAAGACCGTCGCGTCCGGATGCCCGACGCCCGGCGCGATCGTCATGATCTGCCCGTGCAGGTACTCCGCACCCCGCCCGGCGACCCATGCGGCGACCGCCCTGACCTCCTCGGACGTCCCGTCGCTGAGATTGACGACGGCGCGCCCGGCGAGCGCGTCTCCGCCCGCCTCCAGCACCTCCCGGGCAGCGGCCGCCCCCTTCACATTGACCACGACGACGTCCGCCGCTTGAACGACATCCCGGACGCTCGCCCCACGAGCCGCGCCCTTGGCGACCAGCGCCTCGTCCTTCCCCGCCGTGCGGTTCCAGACGGTCGTCGGATGCCCGCCGTCCACCAGCGCCCCCGCCAGCGCGGACCCCATCTCACCGAGCCCGAGCACCGCGACCCGCACTCCACTCTTCTCGTCGATCATGCGGCCACGCTAAAACCTCAACGGAACTTGAGGTCAACCCCTGCACGCTTTGCCGTTTTTGGGTGCTTCGCGTCCCCGCCCTTAGCGGGGTCCGTGCGACGCTCGAAAGCGCGCACCGACCGCATGGAGGGCCGATGAAGGCGCTGCTGAACTCGCTGAACGAGCCCGAGATGGCCCTCGTCCGGGAGACCGGGACCGCCGAACTCACCCGCCTGGACGAGGACGACCTCGCGGACCTGCACACGCGGATCCGCCGGGCCCGCGACAAGTACAGCAAGCAGTACCGGCGCACCGCGAGCGCGCGCGTCGAGGAGTACGGCGGCCGCGGCAAGGCCCGCCCGAAGAACCAGCGCAACGCCCAGAAGGCCGAGGTGTTCGAGGACGCCCTGGCCCGCGTGAGCTGGTACCTGTCCAGGGCCGCCCGCCGCAGCGCCGCCGAGCTAAAGGCCGAGCGCCTCGCCGCCGCCAACCCGTCCCGCACGCCCCCGCCCCAGCCCGGCGCCCCGGCCCCGGAGTCGATGACGGCCCAGACGACCCGCCGCCGCAGGCCGACGAGCAACGACCCGGCCCTGAACCGCCGCCACGCCGCCACCCGAGCCAAGGGCGCCCGCCGCCAAGCCCGCCGCGACGCCCGCTAACGGAACTGGCCGTCCGGCCCTCAGGAATTGGTGGCCGCGCGCCGTTGCTTGACGAAGCTGCCCCGGCAGTGCGTGCAGCAGAACCTGAAGACCTCGCCGTCCAGCTCCACCGTGACGGCATCGTCCATCGGGATGATCGCGCCGCACGTGGGATCGACGGCCATTCCTGCGGGCACCTCTTCGGCCGTCGTTCCTGTTTTCGCGCGCTCCATCATCTCCTGGAGGTCGGCGGTGCGGCGCACCCGCCCGTCCAGGCCGTAACCGCCTTCGGGGACGCCGGCCACCTGCACCAGCACTTGCGGCTCACGTGACTTTCCGTCGAATCCCGACGCCGTGCTCACCAATTCCTGCGTGGCCCTCGCGATGAGGTGCTCGCTCATCTCCTTCGCCCACGCTCCCACCTGGATCCTCACCACGCAGCACGGCGGGGCCTCCTCACCCGGCGCTCCGGCACCGGTGATCCAGATGTCCGGCCGGCGGACGGTGACATGGGTGAGAGAGCCGAACCACGCGAGCACTCCCGGATCCGTGTGGTGAACGCCTTCGCCATCGGAGAGGAGCCGTTCGGCCGTGAGGGAGGAGGCCAGGGCGCGGCATTCGGCTTCGGTGAACGCTTCCTTGGGGACGAGGAGCTCGATGAACAGCATTGCTGCGTCCTTTCCCGGTCGCTGTCGGAACGGTAGGGGTGGCACGCACGCCTCCAGGCGAACATACAGTACCCCCGTGGGGTTTATCGACCATTCGACCGAGACGGCCCCCGCACAGCGGTCCGAGACTGAGCCTCAACGAGCACAGGCACAGCCTTGGACGGGGAGGGTGTGCCCCTGAACGGTGGTCGCCCACGTCCCTGCGAATCGCCTACTGACCCAGGGCCCTCTCGGGGACGGGCATGAGCGCCCAGACGATCTTGCCCTCGCCCGTGGCGGACGGGCGGACGCCGGTGTCCTTGGCGTAGGCCGCGATGATCGCGAGACCGCGCCCGCTGAGCGCGTCCAGCCCGGCGACCGAGGCGCACGGAAGCTCGGGGGAGGGGTCCCAGCACTCCAGCACCGGGGCGCCGTTGCTCAGCGCGACCCGGATCCTGAGCAGACGCCCGCGCGCCGCCTCGACCGCATTCGTCACGATTTCGCTCATGACGACCACGGAGTCGTCGATCAGCTCACGGTCGCAGCCCCAATTGAGCAGGGCATACCGGACGAGTTCACGCGCGAGCGAGACCGAACAGTCCACTCCGAGCAGAGTCATCCGAATTTCCCTCGATTCCGGCATTTCGAATACCGGTACTTGATCGTCCATATCCGCCGTCCTGGTCTTCCGTTGATTTCTTGCCCAGGATGCGTGAGAGGCGTTTACCCTGTGATGGATTGGAATCCACGGAATACACTGGAGGTGGGAGTGAGTGTTCGCGAGACCATCGACCCGGACTCGTCACTTTGGGCCTGGCTGGCGTTCGACCTGTGGTTTCACCGCACTCGGCGCGGTCTCTCATTGGCGCAAACCGCCCAGATCGTCCGGGTGGCGCGCGGCACTGTATCCAACTGGGAGGCGGGCAGGCTTCGCCCAGGGGAGCAGTACATGGTTCTCCTGGACAAGGCGTGGGACACCGGCGGCCATTTCCAGCGGCTCCGCCACTATGCGATCACCGGACACGACCCGGACTGGTTCAAGCAGTACATGCAGTACGAATCGGATGCCCGGGTAATCAAGATCTACCACGGGAAATCCGTGCCGGTCCCCGTGCAGACGCCGGAGTATGCGCGTGCGCTCTTGCTCACCGGAGGGCAGGCGCAGCAAAGCGATCGAGAGGTGGAAGCCCGTCGCAAGCGCCAGGAGATCCTCGCCAGGGCGGACCCGCCGTACGTGTGGATCATCCTCGACGAAGACGTTCTGGACCGTCCGATCGGGGGGCCGCAGATCATGAGGGAGCAGCTCGACCACCTGCTCGAAGTCGATGAACTGCCGCATGTGTCGGTACGTGTCATCTTGAGGTCGGTGGGCGCCCACCCCGGGCTGGACGGCGCCTTTCAGCTCCTCGACCTGGGAGGACGGCAGGTCTCTTATGCCGGTGCGCAGTTGGCGGGGCGCTTCATTGAAGCTGGTGACGAGGTCGCCGCTCTCGCGATACAGTTCGATCAACTTGGGGCATTGGCCCTATCTCGCGATGATTCGCGAAAGCTGATCGGAAAGGTGCGGGAGAGGTATCTGTGAGCGAATGGCGCAAGAGTTCCCGGAGTGGTGGCGTCAACGATAATGCCTGCGTCGAGCTGGCCAGGCTTGGCGGCACCGTGGGCGTGCGCGACTCGAAGAACCCCGATGCGGGTCACCTCGGGCTCAGCCGCCGGGAGTTCTCTCAGCTGGTCGCGCGCATCAAGCGCGGTGGGCTCACTCTGCTCGCGGGCGACTGAGACGCCTTCTCATCCGGTGAGTCGGCGGTGACAGAGCTGGGCGACGGCGATGTCGCGGCGCCTGTCAATACCCCGAAGGTCACCGATTCGGACGACCACGGGTAGACGCCCAGGGCCGCCGCGTGACGGCAGCGTTGCGGCCATGAGCGTTCTCACCGACACCCGTGCGGTGGCCGCGGCGGCGGCCGCCGCCACCGCCGCCGTGCTGGCACCGCACCAACCGACCTACGACCGGGGCTTCGCGCCCGGCTGGGTGACGCTGGCGGGCGTCGCGCTCGCTCTGCTGTTCGCGTGGACGGAACGCGCCTGGGCCGGACGGATCGCTGCGGTGCTCCTGCTGTGGGCGGGCGGCGGAGTCGTCCTGGACGGCTTCCGCGCCTTCTTCTGGGCGACCGGCATCCCGGCGGGCGACTTCGCGCAGGTCAACTGGGCCGGTGCGGCGGTCCGTGGCGCCAGCCTGCTGACCTCGGCCCTGCTGGTGCTCGCGCTCGCCCGCCGGGCCCAGGGCCCCTGGCGGGAACGACCGTGGCTCGGATACACCGCGTTCACGCTGGCGTTCCCCTACCCGCTGCTGAAGTTGTACTGGTCGTTCGGCGGCAGTGCCGCCCGTCCGGAGCCGTACACCGAGGGCTTCCCGTACATGGAGTCGGTCATGCTCCTCGGCGGAGCGGCGCTGGCGCTGGCCCTGGTCCAGCCCTGGGGGCGGCACCTGCCCCGCCTGCCGCTGCTGGTGCCCGCGTGGGCGGCGACCGGCGCGCTGGTCAGCATGGGGGCGCTCGCCGGTTTCGGTACCGTCGCCCAAGCCGTCGGGCTGAGCGACGGACCGGTCGACTTCGGCGAACCGCTGACCGTCGCGATGGTCGGCGCGGTCTACGGGTCGTGGCTGCTGTTCGGCCTGGCGCTGGGCGGCGCCACCCTGACCTACCAGCGGCTCACCCGCTGACCTACGCTTTCACCCCATGCGTGCGAACCGTGCGGACGTGACGTTGGCGTTCGTCACCGGCATGCCCCTGGCGAGCCTGTCGGCGCTCGTCGCCGCGCTCTCGGTCCCGGGGGCGCGCGCGGCGGTCCTCCTGATCGCGGCGGTCGCCGCGCACCTGGCCCTCATCGGACGCCGCACCCGCCCGACCGGCTCGCACGCCGTGGTCTGCGCCGCGTTCGCCGTGCAGACCGCGGTCACCGGGCTGTTTCTGGTGCTTCCATCGGTCCTGGTCTTCCCCATGTCCGTGTACGCGGTGACGGCCTACGGCAGCCGCACCCTCGCCCTGGCCACCGGTGTCATCGGCTCCTGCGCGGTCGCCGCCCGCTTCGCCGCCGACGACAGCGTCCGCTCCGCGGACCTGGGACCGGAGCCGTGGCTGCTGCTCGCGCTGCTGCTGGCGATCGTCGCGGCGGCGTGGAGCATGGGCCTGGTCCGCCGCACCCAACTCGCCTACGCCGAGATGACGGCGGAGAAGGCCCGGCATGAGGAGCGGACGCGCATCGCCCGCGAGATGCACGACGTCATCGCCCACTCCCTCGCCGTCATCGTCACACAGGCCAAGGCCGGCCGCTACGCCCCGGACCACGCGGCCGGCGCGCTGTCCGCCATCGAGGACACCGGGCGGGCGGCGCTCACCGACGTGCGCGGCCTGCTGTCCGTCCTGCGCCCCGACCAGAGCCCCCAGCCGACGCTGCGCGACCTGCCGGCGCTGCTGGACCGGGTCCGCACCACCGGCCTCGAGATCGACCGCACCGACCAGGGCACACCGCGTCCGCTCAGCCCCGCCGCGGAGCTGGCCGCCTACCGCCTGGTCCAGGAAGGGCTGACCAACACCGTGAAACACGCGGGAACCACCGTCCGAGCGGCCGTCGACCTCGACTGGGGCGTCGACGCGCTGACCATCACCGTCCGGGACGACGGCGCGGCGGCTCCGTCCGCACCCGGCATGGGCCTGAGCGGGATGCGCGACCGGCTGCACGCGCTGGGCGGCTCCCTCACCACCGGCCCGGCCCGGGACGGCTTCGCGCTGCGCGGCCGCCTTCCGTACCCGGAGACGCCGTGACCATCAGGGTCCTGGTCGTCGACGACCAGGACCTCGTCCGCACCGGTACCGTCCTGGTCGTCGATTCCCAGCCCGACCTGCGCGTCGTCGGGCAGGCCGCCGACGGAGCCGAAGCCGTCCGCCTGGCCCCCGCCGCCGACGTCGTGCTCATGGACATCCGCATGCCGGGCATGGACGGGGTCGAGGCCACCCGCAGGATCTGCCGGGACGCCGGGCCCCGCGTCCTCGCCCTGACGACCTTCGACCTGGACGAGTACGCGTTCGCCGCCCTCAGAGCCGGAGCCTCCGGCTTCCTTCTCAAGGACGCCCCCGCCGAGGAGATGCTCACCGCGATCCGGACCGTCCATCGGGGCGACGCCGTCATCGCCCCCTCCACGACCCGCCGCCTCCTGGATCACGTGGCCCCCGGCCTCCCCGGCCCCGCCGGCCCCGACCCCCTCACCGACCGCGAATGCGACGTCCTCCTCCACATCGCCCGGGGCCTGTCCAACGCCGAGATCGCCGCCCGCCTCCACCTGGCCGAGGGCACCGTCAAGACCCACGTCGGCCGGATCCTCACCAAGCTCGGCGTCCGCGACCGCGTCCAAGCGGTCATCTGGGCCTACGACCACCGCCTGGTCCGCCCCGCCTGAACGGCCCGCCGTACCGTCGCCTCAACACCGGATCACCGTGCAGCGAGACCGCCGCGATTGAGGTGGTCAACAGGGCGCGGGTGCGGACAACCGCAGGATGACCGGGTGGCGGACACCATCCCCGGGCCGCGCCCGCGGGTCTAGCGTCGGGCCGCGTGAAGGAGAAGTTGATCGACATGCCGCGCCGCGCGCTCGCCGGTGTTCTCGGACTGCTGGCCCTCGGTGCGATCGTGTTCGCCGCCGCCGTGACGGACGGCCCGCCGCGCCCGCTGCCGGCGGACGCTCCGGCGGGTGAGTTCAGTGCCGCGCGAGCCCTCGGCCATCTCGACCGGTTCGCCACCGAGCCGCGGCCGATCGGCAGCGCGGCGAGCAAGCGGACGCGCGACTACCTCGTCGGACGCCTGCGCGCCGAAGGGTTCGGCGTCCAGGTGCAGCGTGCGGTCGGGGCGTCGTCCAGTACGGGGCTCGCGACGTTCGGGCTGGTGGAGAACGTGGTCGCGACACTCCCCGGCAGCGACTCCACCGGGACGGTCATGCTGGCCGCCCACTACGACTCCGCGGCGATGGGGCCCGGCGCGTCCGACGACGGTGCGGCGGTGGCCGCGATTCTGGAGACGGCCCGCGCGCTCCGGCAGCAGGGCCCGCTGCGCAACGACCTCGTCCTGCTGCTGTCGGACGGGGAGGAGGACGGCGTCCTCGGCGCCGAGGCGTTCGTCCGGGAGCACCCGCTCGGACGGGCCGGGGGCGTGCTGCTCAACTTCGAGGCGCGCGGGGCGGGCGGGCCCGCGCTGATGTTCGAGACGACCCGGCGCAATGCCGGGCTGGTCGGCGCGTTCGCGGACGCGGCGCCGAGACCGCACGGCGACTCCTCCATGGTGGAGATCTACCGGATGCTCCCGAACAACACCGATTTCACCCCGCTGTCCGAAGCCGGGTTCCGCGGCATGAACTTCGCCTGGGTCGAGCGCGGCTCGCACTACCACACGGCCACGGACTCGATCGCCAACCTCGACCGCGGCAGCCTCCAGCATCACGGCGCCACCATGCTCGCCCTCGCCCGCACGCTCGGCGCTGCCGATCTGGCTGATCTGGACGACGGGGGCGACGCCACCTACTTCCGGCTGCCCGGAATGATGGTGACCTACCCGGGCGCGCTCGTTCCGCTGCTCACCGTGCTGTCGGTCGCGGTGTTCGGCGCGCTGGTCGTCACCGTAAGGAAGCGGCGGCTGGCGAGCCTGCCGCGCATGATGGTCGCCGCGGTGTCCGCGGTGCTGCCGCTCCTGCTGGCGGCCGTGCTGGCACAGGTGCTGTGGAGTGTCCTGGCGGGCGTACGTCCCGAGTACGACACGATGGGCGGCCTGCTGCACCGGCCGGTGCCCTACCGGGCGGCCGTCGCCGCGCTGACCGTGCTGGCCCTGCTCCTGTGGTACGCGCCGTTGCGACGCAGGCTCGGCCCCGCCGCGCTGGCGGTCGGCGCGCTCGCCTGGCCGACGGGTCTCGGCGTCCTGCTCACGTGGGCCGCGCCCGGTGCCGCGTTCCTGTGCGCGCTGCCCGCCCTGACGTGCGCGCTCGGCGGTCTCGGGGCCGTCCTGCTGCCGCGCGGACGGTTCGGGGCGCTCATGCTCGGGATGCTGGCCCCCACGCTCCTGCTGCCCGCCTGGGCGCACGCGGTCTTCGACGGGATGGGACTCGCGCTCGCGGGCGTGCCCGCGCTCGCGCTGGCTCTGTTCGGTTTGACGCTGCTTCCCCTGGCCGAGCTCGCCCTGCCCGAGCGCCGCACCGTGCTCGTCGTGGCGTCGGTCCTCGCACTCTCCGTCGCGCTGGCGGTGACCGGCCTCGCCGCCGACACCGTCGACCGGTCGCGCCCTCACCGCACCCACCTGGCCTACGTGATCGACGCCGACAGCGGCATCGCGCACTGGGTCAGCGGTGACACCGATCCCGGTCCCTGGACCCGGCGGTACGCGACCGGCCGGGACCTGGGCGGGCTCCCGCCCGGATACGCGCGCAACCTGCGGTGGACGGGCCCCGCCCACCCGACGCGGGCGGCCGAGCCCGAGGTACGGGTCGTCTCCCGTGACGGCGACGCCTTCCGGCTGCGAGTCACCGCCGGCCGTGGCGCCCGTTCGGTGACGCTGCGCTTCGACCACCCGGTCACCGAGGCGTCGGCGACGGTCCGCGGCCACGCCCCCGCACGGGTCACGGTCAGCGGGGTACGGCGGAAGACCTGGCCGGGCGAGGTCCGCTTCCGCGGCCTGCCCGCGGACGGCGCTTCGATCACCGTGCGCGTTCCGGGCGGCGGACGGCTCACCGCCATCGCGGAGACGGACGGTCTCACGGCCGCACCCGGCTTCGTGTCACCTCCCCCCGGCCTGGTGCCCTCCACTCGCGAGGACGGCAACCTGACCGCGGTCACCCGCACCTACACCTTGCGATGAGGTACCGCGGCGGGGTGTCTAGTCGCGGTGGCGGAGGACGCCGGTCGTCTTCTTGGTCCGGTGGTCGGCGGCGTAGTACACGATGTCGGCCCTGCCGTCCTTGCGCCTGGTCAGGGTGATGTCGCCGACGTCGCACCCGGACAGCCCGGCGGTGAAGTTCGTCCGGAGCACCAGGGAGTTCCCGGAATAGGAGACGGGCACGGCCGTCCCGATGCATTTGCCGTGCAGGTACCGCACTTCGCCGGACTTCTTACCCGCCTTGAGGGTCAGCTCGACGGCCCATGTCGCGCGGCCGCCGTAGTGGTCCTTGACGTTGCCCGTCCACGTGCCCGCCAGGTCGCGCGGCACGACCGTCTCGGAGGCCGGTTCGTCGGGTTGCATCGCCACGAGCGCGGCGATGCCCAGGAGCAAAGCCAAGCCCGTGAGGACGACAAGGACGCAGCCGATGCCGGCTTTGGAGCCGCCCCCGCGGCGCGGGACGGAGGGGTGGTAGTGGTGGATGTGCCTGACCCGGGCCGGGGGAGGAGGCCCGGGGACGGTGGTCGTCCGGGGGCCGGGACGGCGCGCGCCCGCCGTGGCCATGTCCCAGGGGTCCTCGATGTCCGAGGGGTCTTCGATGATCTCCTCTTGGGCCGGCTCCGGGGGCCGGCGGGCGTCGTCGTAGCTCGCACGGTGGTTCAGGAGGACGTCGCGGGCCGCGTTGAGGAGGCGGAGGCGCTCCTCCGCCTCGGCCTTCGCGGCCGGGTCGGTGACCCGGTCGGGGTGGTGGGCCGTCGCCAGGCCGCGCCAGGCCCGCTGGATCTGGTCCGGTGAGGCGTCCGGCCGGACGCCCAGGAGCTCGTAGGCGTCGTTGCCGTCCAGTTCGTTGAAGCCGGCCCGCAAGGATCAGCGGCCGATCCGGCGGGCGACCGAGGCGCGGTAGCAGGTGAGGGACCAGTGCGCGGTGGCGTCGGTGTGCCCGGCCGGGACGATCTTGGTGCCGGTCGCGAACGTCACGTCCTTCGCGCCGGCGAGGTAGAGCACGAACGCGTCGAGCCGGTGGTCGAAGCCCTCGTAGTACCAGTTCTCGCGGAGCACCTTGCGCTCGGCGGTGAACGGCGCCTGCAGCAGCTCCTGCGCCTGCGGCGGGAGGTTGCCGAGGACGCCCTTGGCCGCCGGGCCGAGGCCGATGTCGGGCGGCGCCGCGGCGTGGCCGGACTGCGGCGCGCCGCCCCGGTACGGCGGCGGGCGGTGGTCCACCTGGACGTGCCGGAGCGAGCCGGGCGCGAACTGGAACGAGGTGATCGCGTAGACCGGGCGGTGCTCGGTGTTCACCCGAGGCTCGGCGATGGACAGCCCCGCCTCGCCCAGCGTCACGGCGTAGCAGCGTCCGTCGCCGCTCGACGCGTCCTCCCGGGCGAACCAGTCGATGGGGTTGCCGGACAGTTCGGCGAGGCGCCGCCGGGTGCGCTCCCCGACCGTCGGCCAGCATTCCTCGCGGAGCCGTCCGCCGCTCAGCCCCATCTCGCCCGGACTGTGGACGGGAGCGGTGCGCGGCGCGACCGCCCCGGCGTCCCGCCGGACCTCGGGACTGCTGGAACCGTACGGGACGATCGACCCCATGCGCGCACCCCTCGGCCATTCAATTGACGATCCCGGGTCAGTTTAGCGGCGGCCGGGCGGTGGCGTGTCGTTGATCGTTACCTTACGGTGCCGCCCGCGGGCGCGGCCGTCGCTATGGTTCTCGATCATGTTGCGATGGGGCGGGCGGGCGGAATCGATTCTGTGGGCGGCCGCGGCCGCGCTGAGCGCGGTCCCTCTCGTCCTCGACGCCGTGTTCGCGCTGCTCGGGCGGCAGTGGAGGGGGTACGGCTTTGGAGTCGTCCTTTCCCCCGGCCAGTGCACCGCCTGGTTCCATCAAACGGACGTGGTGCAGGCTCCGGGGTTTCTGATAGTCAGTGCCAAGCCCTATCTGGTCGTTGTTCCGGCGTTCCTGATATGGCTGGTGACAAAGCGGCGGGCCGCGGGATGGGCGGCCCTGGCCATTCTGGTGCCGGTGTTTCTCGTCCATCCGCTGATGTTCGGGTATGACCTGGCCCGATGGGGGCGGCAGTGCACGGACCTGTGGCTCACGCCCTGGCCCGGTCTGCAGATCGCATGGTGGACGTGCCGCCTCGTGCTCGTCACCCTCCTGCTGGCGGCGGTCTACCGTCCGGGACGCCGGATGGTGCGCGCGGTGTCCGGAGTCCTGGTGGCCGGGCTCGTACTCGGCGCCGCCGGCGACCAGAGAACACCGCAGCCGATAATGGCCGGCCCGCGAGACTGCCCCAAGGCGCTATTCCAGCCCTCGCAGCGCTCGGAAACGCTGGTGCCGACTGTCAAGAGCATGTCGGAAAGGGAGAGGTATCTCGCCTATCTGTGCTCCGTCCGGGGCCATCCCCAGTTCCCGTCCTGGCGCCGCCCGGCCCCGGAGGACCCGTTGTCCGACGCCGCCCTGCTCGATATGGGAAGACGCGCCTGCCTCGGTGAGAAGTCGACGCCGGAGACGGACCTCGGACGCCATGGCGCGCACTGGCCTTCGGTCGTCGAAATGGCCTATCTGTGTCCCAGACGGGCGACGACGCAATTGCGCGAGCTGGAACGGAACCTGGCGGCGATGCAGGCCCAGTATGAGCGAGAGAAAGCCCAAGTAACGGCATATTGCAGGCGCACCGCGCCGAAGGGTCCGAAATCCGTCACCGAGGCAACGGATGCCATGTCGGGTGGCGAGAGCGGCAGCTATTTCGTCGGGACCGAGGGCGCCTCCTTCGACGCGGCGCTCAAGAACGGGCTGGTCGGGAGCGACGGTCGCTCCGTCACGGTGATCACCGGGACGCAGGGAAAGCTGTGCTTGACCGTCCGCGCCTACCGGCAGGCGCCGCCGCTCGACCTCAAGGGCTGGGACCAGGTCGCCGAGGTCGGGTTCGACAGCCCGGACGGACGCTCCACGGTCGGCTCGATGGGCGGCCCGAGCGACTTCCCGCCCGTCACCGCCGCCGGTCCGGGGCCGTACCGTCTCCGCGTGTACGTCCGCGGCCGCGACGAGCCCGAGGCGTTCTTCCCGGACATGCCCGCCGAGAAGCACCTCCTGGTCATCTTCCCCGGCAAATCAAAGAGGCCGAAGTCCTACAAGAACGGCGAACCCTGACCGTCTCATCCACCAAGCGCAGCCCGGTGACGGCCTCGCGATGAGCGCGCCGGTCATAGCGTGATACGGGCTGCGGCGTCGCTCGACACATCGATCCCCAGCTTCAATGTCACCGGATCCGCGGACCGGTTTATGTCGAAGATCAGCCACCCCGTACGATGCTCGCCGGCTTCGATGCGGCCGGTAAGTGCCTGCCGACTGTACTTTTCGAGGTACCACTCCGGGGTGTAGGTCCCGTTACCGGCGGTCAGGGCGGCGTTCCACGACGCCTGCGAGTCGTCGGGGTTGCGGACTTCTAGAGTGAGTTCGCAGAACTGTCCATTCTCCGACTTCTCCTCGGGGCCGCTCGGCGGCGACGCGAGCCCGCAGCGTACGCTCGTCACCCGGTATATGAGAGTGCCGTCCGTGACCTCTTGCCCGACCTTTCCCTCATGCGGCAGGTCCGGCCCGTCGTCCGCGGCGAAGAAGATCGCCCAGACGAGCAGGGACAGACTGCCGACGATGATGAGGAACACACCCAGCCTGAGCAGAAGAAGCCGCCGCCCCCCAAGGCTCGGCGAACGGTGAGTGGTAGCCGCCATGGAACCGAACTTCAACCTTGAGAAGAAAGCCGGGAATAAATCCGCGCAAGAGCGTCTTCCGCGACCTTGGGCACCCTGAATTCACCCTTCAGGGCATCGGCGAGCGTTCCGGTCGGATCTGCCCCGCAGATCTCCGCGACCCTCCGCTCGGCATCGCCCCGGGCGGCGGCGGCCGCCGCGATCACATCGGATGCGAGGGACTCCGCCGCCTTTTCGGCGTACCTGCGCGGGCTCACCTCGACCGAGCGGACACTGCCGCGTGAGTCGGTCACCACGGTCACCAGCCCATCGGAGGACCTGCCAACCCCGGTGACCTCTGCCAGACGCCGCGACAGTTCCGGTAGACGCCGCTGCAGTTCCTGTGCTCCCTTCAGCAGGCCCTGCAACTCCGTGGGTACCCCCGGGTCGGGTATCGCTTTCGGCTCGTTCATTTCTGATTGTCCACCCACAGGCCCGGATTCTTCAGATCGACCTTGACTTTATGCGTCTCCACATTGCCCTTGGCCTGCGGGCTCTTGACGGATTGGAAGGGTTTGGTCCCGCTCCAGTCCTTGAGGTTTCCACCGAATACGCCGAAGAGGGTGGAGAGACCGCCGACGATGGCGCTCGCGGAGGCGACGGCCGCGGACATGCTGGCGGGGATTCCGGCAAGTGAGGAGCCGGCGCTGGGCACCGCGAGGGCGAGCGCCGCCAGGACGAAGGCGACAATGGCGATACAGATGGCGATGATCCCGATCCAAGCATCCGCGAGCGTGTCGGCTGCCTCATTGAGCTGCGTCTTCACGTCGTTGTACATGTCGGGTAGTTGGCTCAGTGCCTGTTTGAACTCGGTCACGCTCTTGTTGAATTCGTGGTAAGATTCGCCGCGCCATGTCCGTTCCAATGGCAGGCGCTTGAGTTCACCTTCGAGCTCTGTGATCACCTGGGCGAGCTGCCCTTTCGCCTGATCCCATTTCAGAGCTGCTTCGCGGAGCTTGGCCGAGTCTCCGTCCGCTAATTCGATAACGCCTAGGAGTGGGATGCCGATCGGGATGATCGGTGCGAGAATCGCCGTGGCGACCACCCGGCCGAATGTGTCCATTGCTCGGCTTCTCCGATCTTCAGAGTGTGCTGTCTTCTTCGGCCTTGCGGATGTTGGCGGATACTTTCTGGAGGGCCGTCCCGCTCTCCGAAAGGTACTTCTTCGCAATCTCCAGATTGTGTTTGTGGCTGTTCAGCGCCGCCTCGTAACTCTCTCGCAGGGTGCGGCTCATCGGAAGCTTCCCGAAAGCCAGGTCTGGAATCTCCGCCTCGTTCAGGCTCTGTTGGGCCTTGTTGAGCGAACTGCCCTCGCCGGTCATTTCGGTGAACGCCTTGCCGGTCCGGTGCAGTGCTGCGGTGTCGGCGGCGAGTTCCGGATAGCTCATTGCCCCTCCAGGGACTGCTCAGGGTCGGCCTGGTTCCGATTCGGATGCGGGCGAGTCCTCCGTCGGATAGGGAGCGGCATCGGGATAAATGTCAGACCATGATGCCGCTTGCTGCTCCGTGCGAGATCGCTCGGCCTGCTGGACGGCCGCTGTGATCGCGGGTCCGATCTGCTCGGCGGTGTAGTGCCTGCGGATGGTGGCATCGAGTCGGAGTTCGGTCAGGTGTCCGTGCGGATTCACGGTCACTTTGATCATTCCGTCCGGCGAGGACGCCCGTCCTGTGATGGCCTGCATGCGCTCGGAGGCGGACCTCAGTTCGTCCGCGGCTTCGAGGAATCGTGCCAGCGCGGCCTCCTGGGCCTGCTCGTGCGTCCCCGTGCCCGCGGCGTCGGTCCCCGGTGTTGGTTCGTCGGTCTCGAGTGGAGTCCAAGTGAACCCTGAGGTCGCGGGCGTGCCCGCTTCGTCCTCGGTGGACGTGGGAGGAGTGGGCGAGGCTGCGCCGAATTCGGCCAACCGTGCCTGTGCTTCTTCGGCAGAGCCGGGACGGAACGGCGTCTCCTTGTTCAAGAGACGATCAAGCCGACTGGGTTCGTCAGGCATTGGCACGCACCTCAGGTCTGCCCGTGGATCCTGTGTGACAGCGGTTTCTACTGAACAGTTGGCGGTGAGTTGATGCTGTCGTGCCACTTACCGTACCGAGGTGTCTCCCCGTTTGTGAACAGTTCGCGCCGAAGTGTCAGGGCCGGTGGCTCTGAGAAGGCATTGACCTGCCTGAACGGGAACGGCTTTCAGTGTCCGCTTCCTGCCCGCGGGTGTCATGGGGGCAGATCGCTGGCGATATATCGGGCAAATTGCCGCCGCGCAGAAGGAGTGCTTCTACTGGAGGGCGGTGTCGATGGCTTCGGGGGAGAGGATGTTGTCCAGGACCATCGCCGCGCAGCCCTTCAGGCCCGCCTGCTCGCCCAGGCGGCTCGGCTCTATGCGAAGGGTGCGGGTCGCGAGGGCCGTGGAGCGCTGGTAGACGGTTTCGCGGAGGCCCGCGATCAGGGGTTCGTCGGCGCCGACCAGGTCGCCGCCGAGGACGACCACGGCCGGGTTCAGGAGGTTGACGGCGGTCGCGACGACCTCGCCGATGCGGCGGCCGGCGTCGCGGAGGAGGGCGACGGTGGCGGGGTCGCCGGAGCGGGCCAGCGCGGCGAGGGCGGGGAGGTCGTCGGCGGGGGAGCGGGCCAGCAGGGCGGTGCCGCCGGCGATGGCCTCGACGCAGTTGACGTTGCCGCAGCGGCAGGGGGCGTCGAGGGGCGACGGGACGGGGACGTGCCCGATCTCGCCCGCCGCGCCGAGGGCGCCGCGCTGGATGCGGCCGCCCGCGATGACGCCCGCGCCGATGCCGGTGGAGACCTTGACGAACAGCAGGTCGTCGACGCCGGGGTGGGCCTGGTGCTCGCCGAGCGCGGCGGCGTTGACCTCGTTGTCGAGGTAGGCGGGGACGCCGAAGCGGGCGGAGATCGGCGCCCCGATCTCGACGGCGTCCCAGCGGCCGGCGGCGTGCTCGACGGCGTCGGGGACGCCGAGGCCGACGCCCCGGATCGACGCCTCCGCCACGCCGGAGGAGGCGAGGAGGGACGTCCACTCCTCCAGGAGGCGGGGGAGGGTCTTGCCGGGGGACGTCTCCGCCGGCGGACCGTCGGCGCGGGCGAGGATCGTCCCGGCGAGGTCGCAGACGGCGAGCTGGCCGCGCGACTGGCCGAGGTTGGCGACGAGGACGGCCCCGCCGGCGGCGTTGAACTCCAGCCGGGCCGGGGGGCGGCCGCCGGTGGACGGCCCGGTGGTGCGCTCCATCACGAGGCCGCGCGAGATGAGGGCGGCGACGCGGGACGCCACGGCGGGACGCGACAGCCCGGTGATGCGGCCCAGGTCGGCGCGGGTGGCGACGCCGTCCTCGCGGATCAGGCTCAGCATGTCGCCGGCCGTGGAGGGACGGGAGACGGGGCGGGGCATCCGGTCAGTCAAGCACGCGGGCGTTCAGTGCGTCCAGTTGGCGCAAGATACAGACTTTTGTCATCTGAAGTTCATAAGTGGGGTTGAAGGGATGACCTATGTCCCGATAGCTTGGCGATCTAGAGTTCCCCCTGGTCTGGAGCGTCCTATGCCCGTACATCCCGTGCTGGAGGCAGTGACCCGGCGCGTCGTCGAACGGAGCGCCGGCACGCGCGGCGCGTACCTGAGCCGGATCCGCGACGCCCGGACGGAGGGTCCGGTCCGCAGCGGCATGGGCTGCGCGAACCTCGCGCACGGCTTCGCGGCGTGCGGCGTCCAGGACAAGCTGTGGCTCCGCGGCGACGTCACGCCGAACATCGCGATCGTGTCGGCGTACAACGACATGCTGTCGGCGCACCAGCCGCTCCAGGACTACCCGGACATCCTGAAGGGCGCGATCCGCGCGGCGGGCGGGACGGCGCAGTTCGCCGGCGGCGTGCCCGCGATGTGCGACGGCATCACGCAGGGCCGCGCCGGCATGGAGCTGTCGCTGTTCAGCCGGGACGTGGTGGCGATGGCGACGGCGGTGGCGCTGTCGCACGACATGTTCGACGGCGCGCTGCTGCTCGGCGTCTGCGACAAGATCGTGCCGGGGCTGGTGATCGGCGCGCTGTCGTTCGGGCACCTGCCGGTGATCCTGGTGCCGGCCGGGCCGATGGCGTCGGGGCTGCCGAACGGGGAGAAGGCGAAGGTCCGCAAGCGGTACGCGGCGGGGGAGATCGGCCGCGAGCAGCTCCTCGCCGCGGAGGCCGCGTCCTACCACTCGCCCGGCACCTGCACCTTCTACGGGACGGCGAACTCCAACCAGCTGCTCATGGAGGTCATGGGCCTGCACCTGCCGGGGGCGAGCTTCGTCCCGCCGGGCACGAAGCTGCGGGACGCGCTGACCGAGGCGGCCGGGCGCCGCATCCTGAAGCTGACGGACCTGGCCGGGGAGTACACGCCGATCGGCGAGCTGCTGGACGAGCGCGCGTTCGTCAACGGCGTCGTCGCGCTGCTCGCCACGGGCGGCTCCACCAACCACACGCTGCACCTGGTCGCGATGGCCGCGGCGGCGGGCATCGAGCTGACCTGGGACGACTTCGACGAGCTGTCCGCGGTGACGCCGCTGCTCACCCGCCTCTACCCGAACGGCACCGCCGACGTGAACCACTTCCACGCGGCGGGCGGCACCGCGTTCCTCATCGGCGAGCTGATCGACGCCGGGCTCCTGCACGAGGACGCGCGGACGGTCGGCGGGGCCACCCTCGCCGCGTACCGGAACGTTCCCGAGTACGCGGCGGGCAAGGCCGAGTGGCGGAGCACCGTCACCGAGTCGGGCGACACGAACGTGCTGCGGCCGGTCGCGGACCCGTTCGACACCCACGGCGGCCTGCACACCGTGCGCGGCAACCTGGGGCGGGCGGTCATCAAGGTGTCGGCCGTGAAGCCGGAGCACCGGACGATCGAGGCGCCCGCGCGCGTGTTCGACTCGCAGGAGCAGCTCCAGGAGGCGTTCGCCGCCGGGGAGCTCGACCGGGACGTGGTCGCCGTCGTCCGCAACCAGGGCCCGCGCGCGAACGGGATGCCGGAACTGCACCGGCTGACCCCGCCGCTGTCGGTCCTGCAGGACCGCGGCCACATGGTCGCCCTCGTCACGGACGGTCGTATGTCGGGCGCCTCTGGGGCGGTGCCCGCCGCGATCCACGTGTCGCCGGAGGCGGCCGCGGGCGGCCCGCTCGCCCGCGTCCGCGACGGCGACATCGTCCGGCTCGACGCGGACGGCGGCGTGCTGGAGGTCCTGGTCCCGGAGGAGGAGTTCGCCGCCCGCGAGCCCGCCGCCGCGGCGTCCGGCCAGACCTACGGCACGGGACGCGAGCTGTTCCAGGCGTTCCGCGATGCGGTGGGGCCCGCTGAGCGCGGCGCGGGAGTGTTCGCATGAGCGGCGTGTGGCTGGTCGCGGACGTCGGGGGGACGAATGCGCGGTTCGCGCTGCTGGACGGGCCGGACGGCGTCCCGTCCGAGGTGAGGTCGCTGCCCACCGCCGACTACCCGGGGCTCGCCGAGGCGGCCGCCGCGTACCTCGGCGCGGTCGGGGTGCGGCCGGCCGCCGCGTGCCTGGCGGTGGCGGGGCCCGTCGCCGGCGGGACGTACCACCTGACCAACGCGGGCTGGCCGCGCGGCAGCGTGGAGCAGGTGCGCGCCCACCTCGGCGTGCCGCACCTCGACGTCATCAACGACTTCGAGGCGCTCGCCCTGTCCCTGCCGCGCCTCGGCCCGGACGACCTGGTCGCCGTCGGCGGGCGGACCCCCGCCCCGGCCACGGGTGCGGCGGCGCTCGCGGTGGTCGGGCCCGGCACGGGGCTCGGCGTCGCCGGGCTCGTCCCGACGCCGCACGGCTGGGTGCCGGTGCCCGGCGAGGGCGGGCAGGTCGAGGTCCCGGCCGCGACCGACCGGGAGATCGAGGTGGCCCGGCTGCTGCGTGCCGAGAAGGGCGCGGCGACCGCCGAGTACCTGCTGTCCGGGGCCGGGCTCGCCCGCATTCACCGGTACCTGTCGGTGCTCGACGGCGTGCCCGCCGCGGACCTCACCGCGCGGCAGATCACCGAGCGCCGCGACGACCCGCGCTGTATGGAGGCGCTGGAGATGTTCTGCGCGCTGCTCGGCTCGCTCGCGGGGAACGCCGCGCTGACCCTCGGCGCCCGCGGCGGCGTCTACCTCGGCGGCGGGATCCTGCCGCGCATCGTGGACGTCCTGCACGGCAGCGCGTTCCGCGCCCGCTTCGAGGGGAAGCCCCCCGTCGAGGACTACGTGCGCGCCATCCCGACCGCCCTCATCGTCCACCCCGGCCCGGCGCTGGTCGGCGCCGCCGTCCGGCTCGCGCAGAGCCTGCCCGACATGGAGCCCGCATGATCGCCGAAGACCTGCTCGACCTCGCCCCCGTGATCCCGGTCGTGGTGCTGGAGGACGCCGGGGCCGCCGTCCCGCTCGCCCGCGCCCTGGTCGAGGGCGGGCTCCCGGTGATCGAGGTGACGCTGCGCACCCCGGCCGCGCTGGAGGCGATCACCCGGATCGCCGCCGAGGTGCCGGACGCCGTGGTCGGCGCCGGCACCGTCGTCCGGCCCGAGGACGCCGAGCGCTCGGCCGCCGCCGGGGCGCGGTTCCTGGTCAGCCCCGGCTGCACGCCCCGCCTCCAGGCGGCGATGGTCGCGACGGGCCTGCCGTTCCTGCCGGGCGTCGCGACCGCGTCGGAGGCGATCGCGCTGCTGGAGGGCGGGATCACGGCGATGAAGTTCTTCCCCGCCGAGGCCGCGGGCGGCACCGCCTACCTGAAGTCGCTCGCCGGGCCGCTGCCGCGGATCCGGTTCTGCCCGACCGGCGGGATCGGCCCGGGGAACGCCGCCGAGTACCTGGCGCTGAAGAACGTCGGCTGCGTCGGCGGCTCCTGGCTGACCCCGGCGGACGCCGTCCGCGACGGCGACTGGGACCGCGTCCGCGGACTCGCCGAAGAGGCGGCCGCCCTGCGGTGATGTCACGATTGAGACGGGTAGTCCCGTCTCAGGGATATGAACACCACAGAGACGCTTGAGAGCCTGAAAAAGCAGCGGACCGTCCTGCTGACGTCCTACCGCAAGGACGGGACGCCGGTCGGGACGCCCGTCAACGTCGTCGTGCTCGGCGAGCACGCCTACTTCCGCACCTACGACAAGGCCGTCAAGACGAAGCGGCTGGCGCGCAACCCCGAGGTGGAGATCGAGCCGAGCACCTTCCGGGGCAAGGTCACGGGCCCGGCCGTGCACGGCCGCGTCCGGCTGCTCAGCGAGGAGGAGTCGCAGCCGATCCGGCGGCTGCTGGCCCGCAAGCACCCCTTCCTGCAGGGGTTCGCGGTGCCGTTCTTCCACCGGGTGAAGCACTACCGGACGCTCCACTACGAGGTGACCCTCGGCTAGCGGCGGCCGCCGGCGGCGTGCGGGCAGGGGCCCGCGGTCAGCCGCGGCGCGTCCCCGTGCGGGACGAGGTCCATGCGCAGCCGGCCGCAGGCGCAGCGGGTCCAGAGGACGACGCCTTCACTGGTGAGGTGGCGGGACACGAGGGTGCTGTGCTGAGTCATGACAGCAGTCTGCAACCGGCCGAATGTTGCCGTCCATTTCAGATTTCCTCAGTGGATCGTGCAATATGTTTTCATGATTGATCTGCGGCGGCTGCACATGCTCCGGCTCGTCCACCAGTACGGGACGGTCACGTCCGCGGCGGAGGCGCTGCACCTCACCCCGTCGGCGGTGTCCCACCAGCTGCGCGAGCTGGCGCGGGAGCTGAAGGTGCCGCTGCTGGAGCCGCAGGGCCGCAAGGTCAGGCTGACCCCGGCCGCGCACCTGCTCATCGCGCACGCGGACGGCCTGCTGGCCAGGTGGGAGGAGGCCCTCGCCGAGCTGGAGTCGCACCGCGCCGGCGCCACCGGGCCGCTGCGCATGTGCGGGTTCACGACGGCGGTGGGCGGGCTCATCGCCCCCGCCGCCGGCGCCCTCAGGCGGGACGACCCGGACCTCGCGGTCGAGGTCCGGGAGTGCGACACCGCCGAGGCCCTCGGCCTGCTCGCCGCCGGGGAGACCGACATCGCGGTCATCGAGCCCACGCCGGACGCGCCGCCGCCCGGCGACCCGCGCTTCGACCGCGAGCTGCTGCTGGAGGAGGCGCTCGACCTCATCGTCCCGGCCGCCCACCCGCTCGCACTCCGGGCGGGCCTCACCCGCCTGGAGGACGCGGCGGGCGAGACGTGGATCAGCGTCGAGCCCGAGGTCTGCGCCCACCACCAGCAGGTCCTGACGTACTGCGCCGCGGCCGGCTTCACGCCCCGGTTCGCGCACCACGCCACCACCTGGTCGGTGATCTGGTCGCTCGTCGCGCACGGCCTCGGGGTGTCGCTGGTGCCGCGGCTGGCGGACGGGCCGTCCGACCAGCCGGTCGTCCGGGTCCCGCTGGGCGGCGACGGCGTCCCGAGGCGGCGGGTGCTGACCTGCGTGCGCCGCGGCAGCCGCGACCACCCGCTGATCGCGCGCGGCCTGCGCGCCCTCCGCGACTCCGTCCCCGGCCGCTGCGCCCCGCCCGCCGCCGCCTGAACGGCCGGCGGGAGCGGGGCCGGTGCCTCAGGCGTGCGGCGGCCGGTGGCGGGGGCGGCGCACCCCGAAGGCCAGCAGCGCCGCGCGGATCAGCCAGACCGCCAGCGCGATCTGCAGGACGACCAGGACCCCCGTGCCCGGCCCGGCGGTGAAGGCGAGCACCAGGAACACCGCGAGCAGCAGCGGGAACGCCGGGAAGCGGGGCCCGTGCCGGTGGCGGGCGGCCAGGTGCCGGTGATGGCGCTGCCATGCGGGGTGCCCCGGCCCGCCGATGAACGGGCCGGGGAAGGCGAGCGGCGCGCCGGGGCCCGCGGCCTTCTCGGGTTCCGGGAGGCCGGTCGGCGCCGGCAGGTCCTCGACCAGGGTGCGCAGGTCGCCGCGCGTCTTGGCGGTCAGCGCGGTGTCCAGCCGCTCGTCCAGCTCGCCGCGGTCCAGCCGGCCGGCGGCGAAGTGGTCGTGCAGGGCGACCATGACCGCGTCGCGCTCGGCGTCGCCGACGCGGATCTCGTCGTGGCGTGCCATGGCTACTCCCCGCCCGCGGCCGTCGGCCCCGGGTCGTCGTCGTTGGCGTCGTCGGCGTCGTCCCGCGTGTCGAGGTCGTCGGCCAGGATGCGGTACAGGCCGCGGCGCGCGTCCGCGAGCACCTCCGTGGCCTGGGCGACCTGGGCGGACGACCCGGAGTGGACGATCTGCATCACCGCGGCCCCCGTCTGCGCGGCCTGCTTGAACAGCTCGGGGACGCCCTCGCCGAAGTCGGGCGTCATCTCCGCCCACGGCTCGGCGAGCCGGTCGGCGTTCTCCTCGGTGTAGGCGCGTCCCTCGTCGGTGAGGCGGAAGGTGCGGCGGCCGCCGCTCTCGTCCCCGGCGATCAGGCCCTCGTCGGCGAGCTGCTGCAGCGCCGGGTAGACCGCGCCGGGGCTCGGCTTCCACGCGCCGCCGCTGCGCTCGTTGATCTCCTGGATGATCTGGTAGCCGTTGCGCGGCTCCTCGGCCAGCAGCACGAGGATCGCCGCGCGGACGTTCCCCTTGCGCGCCTTGCCGCCCCGGCCCCACGGGCCGCCGCGCCCGCGCGCCCACGGCGGGCGCGGGCCGGGGCCGTGGCCGCCGAACGGCCCGGGCCCCCACGGGGCGCCGCCGAACAGCGCGCCGAAGTTCGGGAACTCACCGCGCCCCCACGGGCCGTGTCCGTGCATGTGTCCCATGTTCTGACACCACCTTCTGAGATCACTCTCTGATCCCTCGCGATACGACAACGATATATCGAAGACGTTTCGCTGAGCCAGAGTGTTCCCGGACATTCCGCGGGGCGGACACGCTTTCGCCGACGGCGAACCGGGCATGATCCCCGATACCGGCCACTGCCGTCTGATTCCGCGAATCTTGGGTACCACCCGGCCGAGGGGGACGATGGGCACACACGAGGCGGTGACCGCGCCCGGCGCGGTCGGCACACCGGACGTCGCGGCACCCCGCCCCCGCGCCAGGAACGAGCTGCTGCTCGGCCTGGCGCTCTTCACCGTGTACTCGCTGGTCACGATGCTCCCGGAGCCGGCCAGGACGGGCCCGGCCCGCGCCCACGGGGAGATGCTCTTCCGGCTTGAGCGGGCTCTGCACCTCGACATCGAACCCGCCCTCAACGGCTGGCTGGCCGACCAGTCGGCGCTGCGCCTGCTCGCCAACTACGAGTACGCGATCACCTACATCGGGAGCGCGCTGGCGCTGCTCGTCTGGTTATTCCTGCGCCACCCCGACCGCTACCGGACGGCCCGCAACGCCTTCGTCCTGCTCAACCTCGCGGCCCTGGCGTGCTTCGCCCTCTATCCGGTGATGCCGCCGCGGCTGATGCCCGACCTCGGGTTCATCGACACCGTCTCCGAGGGCCGCACCTGGGGGTCGTGGGGCTCGCCGATGGTGCGCCACGCCGACCAGCTCGCCGCCGTCCCGTCCCTGCACATGGGCTGGACGCTGTGGGTCGGCGTCGAGCTCGCCCGCGTGAAGGCGAAGCGGTGGGTGCAGTGGTTGAACCTCGGTCACATCCTCCTTACGCTCTACGTCATCCTGGCGACCGCGAACCACTTCATCGTGGACGCGGTGGCCGCCGTCCCCTTCGTGGTGGTCTCCGTGTACATCGCCGAGCGCATCGCCCACCCGCACCGGCCGTCCGCCCGCATCCAGGGGCCGGACGCCTTCTTCCTCGCCGTGGAGACGCCCGCCGCGCCGCAGCAGGCCGGCGGCGTCATCATGCTCGACACCTCGAAGGGCGAGGTCGGGCGCGAGGATCTCGTCCGGGTCATCCGGGAGCGGCTGGACGGGCTGCCCCGCTTCCGGCAGCGGCTCGTCCGCCGCGGCCGGTGGCGCCGCCCCGTCTGGCGCGACCACGACCCGGTCGACTGGGAGTGGCACGTCGCCGAGCGGGAGGTCGACGGCATGGCGGGCCTGCGCGCCGCCGTCGCCGAGCTCCAGGCGGAGCTGCTGCCGCTCGACCGGCCGCCGTGGCGGATGGTCGTGATGAAGGGCGCCGAGCCCGGCCGCACCGCCGTCGTGTACCTGATGCACCACGTCGTCGCCGACGGCGTCGGGATCGTCGCGCAGGCGATGTACCTGATGGAGCCGCCGCCCGACAACCTCGGCGCGCGGTTCCCGCGCAAGCCGCTGCGGAAGGCGCTCGCCACCGTGGCGGGGCTCGGGCAGCTCGCCTCCGCCGTGACCAGGCCGGAGCCGCTGCCCGCCGCCGGGACGTCCGAGCGCCGCTTCGGCAGCATGTCGCTCCCGCTCGCCCAGGTCCGGGACGTCGGCCGCCGCTACGACGCGCGCGTGACCGACGTGGTGCTGTGCGCGGTCGCGGGCGCGCTGAACCGGGTCGTCAGCGAGGAGGACGGGCGCCCCGACACCTGCCGCGTCGCCGTGCCGCTCATGATGCGGCCGCCCGGCAGCGCGATGGTCGGCAACCACACCACGGCCGTCATGGTCGACCTGCCGGTCGGGAAGATGGCCGAGCCCGACCGGCTCGCCCTGATCGCCGAGCGCAGCCGCGTGCTGCGCTCCGGCACCCGCGCGCAGGCCGCCTGGTTCGTGATGTGGCAGGCGGGCCGCGTCATGCCGGCGCCGCTGCACGGCCGGTTCGCCCGGATGTCCTACAGCGGGCGCTTCCTGCAGGGGACCGTGTCGAGCCTCCCCGGCCCCGACAAGGCGCTGCGGCTGGCGGGCGCCCCGCTCACCGCCGTGTACCCGATCGTCCCGCTGGCGCCGGGCGCGCCGCTCGCGATCGCCGCGCTCGGCGTCGACCGCGAGTTGTGCTTCGGCCTCTCCGTCGACCCCGGCCTGGCGGACGACGCCGACGCCCTGATGGACGCCGTCCGCGACGTCATCGAGGAGCTGCGCGACGGCCCGGAATGACGCCGATTCGGAGTGACGGGATCCGCAGTGACGGCGGCCGCCCGCGTCACACGCTGCGCATCGCGCGCAGCGACTCCTTCAGCGAGCCCATCGTCGCGAACACCGCCGTCGGCTCGTAGCCGCAGTGCGCCATGCAGTTCGCGCACCGGTCGTCGCGGCCCCGGCCGTAGGCGTCCCAGTCGGTGGTGTCGAGCAGCTCCTGGTAGGTGTCGCAGTAGCCGTCGTCCATCAGGTAGCAGGGCCGCTGCCACCCCTTGAGCGAGTACGACGGGATCGCCCACGCCGTGCAGCGGAAGTCGGCCCTGCCCTCCAGGAAGTCCAGGAACAGCGGCGAGTGGTTGAACCGCCAGCGCCGCCGGCGGCCGTCCGCGAACGCCTTCGCGAACAGGCTCCGGGTCTCCTGGACGCCGAGGAAGTGCTCCTGGTCGGGCGCCTTCTCGTAGGCGTACGCCGGCGAGATCATCATCTGGTCGACGCGCAGGTCGTCGTTCAGGTAGTCGAGGACGTCGATGACCGTCTGCGGGGTGTCGGTGTTGAACACGGTCGTGTTCGTCGTGACCCGGAACCCGCGCTCCTGGCACATCCGGACCGCCTCGACCGCCTGGTCGAACACGCCCTCCTTGCAGACGGACGCGTCGTGCCGCTCGCGCAGCCCGTCGATGTGCACCGCCCACGCGAAGTACCGCGACGGACGGAACTGGTCGATCTTCTTCGGGATCAGCGCCGCGTTCGTGCACAGGAACACGTACCGCCGCATCTTGACCAGCTCGGCGACCAGCTCGCCGATCTTCGGGTGCATCAGCGGCTCGCCGCCCGCGATCGACACCATCGGCGCCCCGCACTCGCGGACGGCCGCGAGCGCCTGCTCGACGGGCATCCGCTGCTTCAGCACGTCCGCCGGATGCTGGATCTTCCCGCAGCCCGCGCAGGCCAGGTTGCACGCGTACAGCGGCTCCAGCTCCATGATCAGCGGGTACTTCTCCCGCCCGGCCAGCTTGTTGCGCAGGACGTACCCGCCGACGCGCAGGCTCTGCCGCAGTGGCATCGCCATCAGAACGCCTCCTTCGACCCGCCGCCGGGCCCGCCGGGCGCGGCGGCGCCGGCACCCAGGTACCGGCCCAGCGCGGACAGCGGGAACACCAGCCGGTACAGGTGGTAGTTGATGTAGAAGTCGCCGGGGAACCCGGTGCCGGTGAAGTGGTCCTCGTCCCACGTCCCGTCCGGGCGCTGGTGCTCAGAGAGCCAGCGGACGCCGCCCTCGACGGCCGGGCCGCGCTCGCCGGCGGCCAGCAGTGCCAGCAGCGCCCACGCCGTCTGCGACGGGGTCGACGCCCCGTGTCCGACCCAGGACCGGTCCCGGTAGGAGCGCAGGTCCTCGCCCCAGCCGCCGTCGTCGCGCTGGTGGCGCTCCAGCCAGCCGACCGCGTCCCGGATCGCCGGCTTCTCCGGCCGGACGCCCGCCGCGACCAGCGCCGGGACGACGGCGCCCGTCCCGTACACGTGGTTGGCGCCCCACCGGCCGAACCACGACCCGTCGGGCTCCTGCGCCTTCAGCAGCCACACGACGGCCCGCTTGGCGAGCAGCGAGTCGGCCATGCCGCGGTGCGCGAGCGCCTCCAGGACGTGCGCGGTGACGTCGGCGGACGGCGGGTCGATGACCTCGCCGAAGTCGCAGAACGGCAGCCTGCGGCACAGCGTCCGGGTGTTGTCGGCGTCGAACGCGCCGAACCCGCCGTCCCGCGAGACCATCCCGGCCATCCATCGGACGCCCCGCTCGATCGCCGGCTCGGCCGCCGGGTGCCGGACGCGGTTCAGCGCGATCACGGCCTCGGCGGTGTCGTCCACGTCGGGGTAGACGTCGTTGTCGAACTCGAACGCCCAGCCGCCCGGCGGCAGTCCGGGGCGCCGCACCGACCAGTCGCCCGGTCCCCGCACCTCCTCGCCGAGCACCCACTCGGCGGCCCGCTCCAGCGCCGGGTGCCCGGCGGGCAGGCCCGCGTCGGCGAGCGCGTTCATCGCGAGGACGGTGTCCCAGACGGGGGACTGGCACGCCTCAAGGCGGCGTCCCCGCTCGTCCCGGATCGTGAACCGTTCGAGGCCGTCCAGGCCGCGCCGCACGACCGGGTGGTCGACGCCGTAGCCGAGCAGGTGCAGCGCGATCAGCGAGTACACCCACGGCGGCTGGATGCCGCCCCACGAGCCGTCCCGCTCCTGCCGCGCGATGATCCACTCCGCGGCGCGGCGCAGCGCCGCCTCCCGCACGCCCTTCAGCGGGCGCCGCCGGTGGGCGTGCCGCTGGTGGACGTGCCGCTGGTAGACGTGCCGCTGGTAGATGTGCAGGGCCTTGTCGAGCGCGCCGAACGCCTCGCCCCAGCCGGGCAGGCGGCGCCGCCTCGGCCCCGGGACGTCGTAGTCGGGGACGAGTTCGTCCAGCCCGAACGGCAGCGGCCGGACGGGACGCAGCGCCCCCACCACCGTCAGCGGGACGATCGTCTGCCGCGCCCAGCACGCGAAGTCGTACACGTTCAGCGGGAACCAGCGCGGCAGGAACAGCATCTCCGGCGGGACCACGGGCAGCTCGTCCCAGGACCAGCGGCCGAACATCGCGAGCCAGAACCGGGTGAACACGCGCGTCGCCGGGAGGCCGCCCTCGCCGCGGACGTAGGCGGCGGCGCGGATCATGTGGCCCGCGTCCGGCGGGTCTCCGGCGAGCCGCAGCGCCACGTACGCCTCGACGGTCGTGGACAGGTCGGGTGGGCCGTCGTGGAAGTTCGCCCACGTCCCGTCGGGGGCCTGCTGCGAGCGGATCCAGCGGGCCGCCTCGAAGGTGTCCTCGTCGGTGCGGACGCCGAGGAACTCGCGCAGCAGCAGGTCCTCGGCGTCCATCGTGACGTTGGTCTGCAGCTCGCCCTTCCACCAGCCCTCCGGGGACTGGAGCAGCAGCAGGTGGTCGCGGGCGGCGTCCAGCGCCTCGGCGGCGGTCCGGGTTCCGGCGGCCTCCGGGGTCTCCGGCGTTTCCAGCGTTGTCATCGGTGATCTGATCCCGGATCTCTCAGTGGTCCCGGCGGGTGACGAAGTCGGCGATGCGGAGGAACTCGGTGCGGGCGGAGTCCGGCATCCGGGCCGCCAGCAGGTGCTCGGCGGCCCGCTGGACGCGGCTCTCGGCCTCGAGCTCGGCCCACGCGCGCCCGCCCGCCGCCTCGACCAGCGCGGCGGCCTCCGCCAGTTCGGACTCCGCCGGCTCCGCCGCACGCGGCCCGGGCCGCGCGTACAGCTCGGCGAGCTTCGCGCCCTCCGGCGTGCCGGAGTTCAGCGCGGCCACGACCGGCAGCGACATCTTGCGGGACCGCAGATCCGACATGGCCGGCTTCCCGGTGGTCGCGGGGTCGCCCCAGATGCCGAGCAGGTCGTCGGCGAGCTGGAACGCGATGCCGAGGTCGGTGCCGAACGCCTCCAGCGCCTCCGTGAGCGGCCTGGGCGCGTCGTCGAGGACGGCGCCGATCGAGCAGGAGCACGCCAGCAGCGCGGCGGTCTTGTCGGACGCCATGGCGACGCACTCGTCCACGCCGACCTGGCGGCGGCTCTCGAAGTCCATGTCGAGCGACTGGCCGGCGATGAGGCGGCGGGTGGCGGTGGACAGCGCGCGCGCCGCCCGCGCCGAGCCCTGCCCCGGCGCCTCCAGCAGCACCTCGCCGGCGAGGGCGAGGAGCGCGTCACCGGTGAGGATCGCGGACGCCTCGCCGAACACCGTCCACGCCGCCGGGCGGTGCCTGCGCGTGCGGTCGCCGTCCATGATGTCGTCGTGCAGCAGTGAGAACGCGTGGGTCAGCTCCACCGCGACGGCGCCCGGCAGGGCGCTCTCCGGCGGCGCCACCGCGGCGCGCGCCGACAGCAGCGCGAGCGCCGGGCGCAGCGCCTTGCCGGCGGGCGCCTTGCGCGGATGCCCCTCCTCGTCCGTCCAGCCCAGGTGGTAGGCCGCGACGCGGTAGGTGCGCGGATCGAGCCGGCCGACGGCGGCGCGCAGCGCCCCGTCGACCAGCTCGCGTACATCGGTCATCGAGACCGGAACAGCGGTCACCGGCCCCTCACCTCCTCCAGGTGGCGACGGATCGGGATCGGCTGGAGGTCGGCGGGCGTGCGCGCCGCCCGGTCCGGCGCCTCCGCCCGCTCCGGCATTCCGGCCAGGTGGCGGCGGACCAGCCGCGCGGCGGTCAGGCCGCTGCGGACCGCGCCCTCCATCGTGTCGGGCCAGCCCGTGTCGGTCCACGCGCCGGCGAGGAACAACCCCGGCGTGCGCGTGACCGCGCCCGGCCGGGCCGCCGCGGTGCCGGGGCGCTGCCGGAACGTCGCCCGCCGCTCCCGCGTCACGAACAGCTCCCGGACGGCGGCGCCGCGCGCGGCCGACAGCAGCCGCCGCAGCTCGGGGACGAACCGGGCGCGCAGCTCGGCGGTCGGCAGGTCGACCCAGCGGTCGGCGGCCGACAGCGACACCGCCAGGTACTGGCCGCGGCGCAGCCCGCTGACCGCCGTCCGGTCGAACACCCACTGGACGGGCGAGGCGACGGCGGCGGCGAACGGCGCGTCCATGACCTTCCGGTCGTAGACGACGTGCACGTTCACGATGGGGCTGGCGTCCAGCTCGGGCCAGCGCAGCGGGTCCGGCAGCGCCTGCGCGGGCAGCAGCCGCGCCGCCGCCTCGTGCGGCACCGCCATGATCACCGCGTCGGCGGCGATCGGCACGCCGTCCACCACCACCTTCGGGTCGGTGGTGACGGCCTCGACCTTCGCCTTCAGCCGGACGGTGCCGCCCATCTCCGCGATGCGCCGCAGCGCCGGCCCGCCGTGCAGCTCCTCCAGCGGGACGAGCGGCACCCCGATGTCGGCGGCGTCGGCGCGGCTCAGCAGCGCCCGCTTGCACACCATCGCCGACAGGCCGAGCGCCGCCTCGTCCACCTCGGCGTTGAGCGCGGCGGTGATGAACAGCCCCCACAGGGCGTTGCGCGCCCAGGTCCGCTGCCCGTGCTCGGCCAGCCACGTTCCGGCCGCCATCGTGTCGAGCGCCGGGTCGGCGGGGTCCAGCCGGCCGAGCGCCAGCGCGGCGCGCACCGCACGCGCCCGGTCGGCGGGCGCCAGCGGCGAGTACCGGGCCAGCGCGGGCAGCAGGTGCAGCGGGCTCGGCAGGTTCGCCCGCCGCAGCCGCGCCGCCTTCGCGCCCGGCCGCAGGACGGGGACGTCGAAGCGCTCCTGCACCTCCACCAGGTGGTCGGCGCGCAGCCTGCGCAGCAGCCCCTGGTACGCCGTGCAGCACCGCAGGAACACGTGCTGCCCGTTGTCGACGCTCAGCTCCCCGCGCGCGAACGAGTGTGTCGCGCCGCCCAGCCACGGCCGGGACTCCACGAGCGTGACCGGCACGCCCGACTCCTGGAGCGCTATGGCGGCGCTGATGCCTGCGAGTCCGCCGCCCACGATGACCACGCTCACCGCTCCACCCCCGATAGCGCGCGCGCCGCCACGACGGCCTTCTGCCAAGTCGGCAGCGAGACCCGTCTGTCCAGTGCGATCGCCGGGCGCGCCGCGATGCTCTCCAGCAGCCGCCGGTAGATGCCGGCCATCGCCGCCGTGCACGCGGCGCTGCGCCGGTCCAGCAGCGGCAGCAGCCGCAGCCCCTCCGCGTACCAGGCCCGCGCCCGCTCCGCCTGGAAGCCGACCAGCTTGTTCAGCCGCCACGGCGGGTCGATGAAGGCGCCCGACTCGTCCAGCTCCAGCGTGCAGCCGAACCGGACCAGGTCCTCCCGCGGGATGTAGGTGCGCCCGGCCAGCCGGTCCTCGCGCAGGTCGCGCAGGATGTTGGTGAGCTGGAGCGCGACGCCGAGCGAGTCGGCGAGGCCCTCCGCCCGCTGCCGGCCGTCCGACCCGAACACCCCGAGCGACAGCCGCCCGACCGTCCCCGCGACCCGCTGGCAGTACCGCAGCAGGTCGTCGAAGGTGTCGTAGTCGGCGCCGCGCACGTCGTTCTCGCAGCCGTCGATCAGCTCGTCGAACGCGGCGAGCGGGATCGGGTAGCGGCCCGCCGCGTCCGCCAGCGCGGTCAGCACCGGATGCCCCTCCAGCGCCCGGACGTCCGCGCGGCGCCGCACCACCTCCTCGACGGTCAGCAGCCGCCGCCGCGACCGGTCCAGCAGGTCGAGCCGCACGCACGCCGGCTCCGGGCCGTCCCCGATGTCGTCGATGCCGCGCGCGAACGCGTAGATCGCGCTCATCGCGCGCCGCTTCGGCGCGGGCATCAGCCGGATCCCGTAGGAGAAGTTCCGGGCCTCCTCCCGCACCACGCGCTCGCAGTGCCGGTACGCCTCCACCACCCGCTCGGAACCCTCGCACGTCTCCGAAACCGTCATCGCACACTCCCTCTGAGAACCCGCGCCCAGCCGGCGGGCAGCGCGGCGTGCCGCGGGCGCAGCTGCCGGGCGAGGACGTCGTAGCGCCCGCGCGCCAGCGCCGCCAGCGCCGCGCGCCCCCCGGCGATGTAGCCCGCGACCGCGATCCGCCCCCATCCGGTCAGGCCCGCCATGAGCGGCGGCGCGCCCCGGTCCAGCAGTTCGGCCGCGCGGCCCGCCTGGAGCGCCAGCACGCCGCGCAGCCGCGTCGGCGTCGCCGCGCGGGCCAGGTCCTCCTCGGCGCAGCCGAACCGGCGCAGGTCCGCGGCGGGCAGGTAGATCCGCCCGTCCCGGTAGTCCTGGCTGGCGTCCTGGCAGTGCTCGATGACCTGCAGCGCGGTGCACACGTCGTCGGACGCCGCCTCCAGCGCGGGCCGGTGCGCGCGGAACAGGTGCAGGACGATGCGGCCCACCGGCGCGGCCGACAGCGCGCAGTACCCGGCCAGCTCATCGAACGTCTCGTACCGGTGGACGACCTGGTCCTGCCGGTTCGCCCGGACCAGGTCGCGGAACGGCGCCTCAGGGATCCGGTGCGCGTGCACCGCCCCGGCCAGCCGCCTTAACTGCGGCAGGTTCGGCGTCCGCCCGGCGAACACGCGGTCCAGGTCGTCGTCCACGAGGTCGAGGAGCTTGGCCCGCTGCTCGGGCGGCGCCTCGTCGCCGATGTCGTCGACGAGCCGCGCGTAACCGTAGACGGCCCGCAGGCCGGCCCGGTGCCGGGCGGGCAGCAGCCGCGCGGCCACCGGGAAGTTCTCCCGGGCCGCGAGCCGGTCCAGCGCGCGATCGTGCTCCTCGACGCTCCAGAGCGGTTCAATGATCACCTTGGAGAGATCGACCGGGACGGCACGAGAGAAACTCTGGCCAAGGTATGGACTTATTTAAACGCTGCGCGGTGTGCCCTGGACCGTTGCAGGGGGCGCGGCGCCGACGCCATTGAACAGGACGTTCCCCGGTGAGCGCCGGAACCGGTGATCAGTAGGCTCGGGGAATGGCGACCCACGAGCGCGAGATCACCGCCCCCGTCGACCTGTGCCTGCCGGACGGCCGGCTGAACCCGGAGGCGGTCGGTTGGACGCGGCGCCCCCTGCACCGCGCGAACCTGCGCGGCTGGGGCCGGGTGAAGCGCTGGGAGTACTGGGGGATCGTCACGCCCCGGCACATCATCGGGCTGGTGGCCTCCTCGCTCGACTACGCCGGGGTGCACGGCGTGTGGGTGCTCGACCGCGAGACCGGGGAGGAGACCGCGAAGGACGCGGTGGTGCCGCTCGCGCGCGGCGCCGTGTTCCCCGACCGCAGCGGCGAGGGCGAGGCGTCCGTGCGGGGCGGGGGAGCGGCGGTCGGCGTCCGGCAGCGCCCGTCGGGGTCGCGGGTGCGGGCGCTGGTGCCGGGCCTGGTCGATCTCGACGTCGAGGTCCCGCTGCCGGACGGGCACGAGTCGCTCGGCGTGGTGATCCCGTGGGGGCCGAAGCGCTTCCAGTACACGGTGAAGGACGTCGGGCGCCCCGTGCGGGGGCGGCTGGTGCTGCCGTCGGGGGAGTACGAGATCGGCGAGGGCGCGTTCGCCGTCCTCGACCACGGGCGCGGCAAGTGGCCGTACCGGATGACGTGGAACTGGGCCGCGGCGAGCGGCCCCGGCCTCGCGCTGCAGTTCGGCGGCAAGTGGACCGACGGCACCGGCATGACGGAGAACGCCGTGTTCGTGGACGGCCGGCTCCACAAGATCGGCGAAGAGCTGACCTGGACCTACGACACGTCCGACTGGATGCGCCCGTGGACGATCAACGGGCGGCGCGTCGAGGTCGAGTTCCGCCCCTTCCACGAGAAGGTCGCGCGCACCGAGCTCGGCGTCGTCGGCACCGAGACCCACCAGTGCTTCGGGCACTTCACCGGGCGCGTCCAGGCCGACGACGGCGCGTGGGTCGGCGTCGACGGCCTCAGCGGGTGGGCTGAGGAGGCCCGGCAGCGCTGGTGACCGCCGCGCCGGCCACGCCGGTGAGGCGCGCGTTCACCGAGCGCACCAGGTCCTCGGGGAGCTTGCACACCTCGCGGTCGTAGGTGAGGAGGCCGTTCAGCTCGTCCTCCACGTCCGAGAGCTGCGTGTAGACGGTCGCGCTGAGCCCGCGCGGCACCGCCGGGGCGATCTGCCGCGCGTGCAGCCGCGCGAACGCGGCGCCGAGCCGGGCGGGCGAGTCGTAGCGCTTGTAGCCGAAGTCCTTGTCGTTGAAGGCGTGGCCGTCCACCCGCAGGTTGTATCCGCCGTATTCGGAAAGGACGAGGACGCGGGCGTCCCTGCGGCGCGGGACGCGGAACTTGCGGAAGTACACGTGCAGGCTGCGCAGGTCCCCGGCGCCCTGGTCGTGCCATCCGCTGGCGTGGTCGATGGTCCGCGTCGGGTCGAGCGCCCGAACCTCGGCGGCGACGTCCGCCGCGTCGAACTGCCCCCAGCCCTCATTGAACGGCACCCAGACGGCGATGCTCACCACATTGCGCAGGTGCTCGATCGTCTCCCGCGTCTCCTCGCGGAAGCGCGCGCGGGAACCGGCGTCGGCGCGTCCGAAACGCTTGTGCCTGCGGTCGTCGAGGCGCAGCGGCAGCACGGCCGGCGCCGTCACGACCTCGCGGTGGTACGGGCCGCCGCCGTTCACCATGTCCTGCCACACGAGGATGCCGAGCCGGTCGCAGTGGTAGTACCAGCGCAGCGGCTCCACCTTGATGTGCTTGCGGAGCATGGTGAAGCCGAGCCGCTTCATCGTCGCGATGTCGTGCACCAGCGCCTCGTCGGACGGCGCCGTGTACATGCCGTCCGGCCAGTAGCCCTGGTCCAGGACGCCCGCGTGGAAGTACGGGCGCCCGTTCAGCAGCAGCCGGGGGACGCCCGCCTCGTCCGGGCCGACGCCGAACGACCGCATCCCGACATAGCTCTCGACACGGTCCGTGCCGAGTTCGACGGTGATGTCGTAGAGGAAGGGGTCTTCGGGGCTCCAGGGGCGGACGTTCGGAATGTCGATCCGCACCGGCTCCCCGGCCGGCGCCTCGGCGCGTGCGACGACCTCGCCGTCCGCGCTGACCTCGATCCGGGCCGTGTCGCCGGTGCTCGCGTGCACCGTGACCTCGACGCACGCCTCGTCCAGATGCGGGACGAGCGTCAGCCGCTCGACGTGCACCTCCGGTACGCACTCGATCCACACCGTCTGCCAGATGCCGGATTGGGCCGTGTACCAGATGCCGCCCCGCTTGAGGCTCTGCTTGCCCCAGCCCCGGTCCCCGGCGTCGGACGGGTCCTGGACCTCCACCACGAGGGTTCCGGCGCCGTCCTCCAGGAGGTCGGTGATGTCGAAGAAGAACGGGAGGTAGCCGCCCTCGTGCCGGCCCGCTTCCCGGCCGTTGACCGTCACCCGGCAGGTCTGGTCGACGGCGCCGAAGTGCAGCAGGACCCGGTGCCCGTCGGGCCGGAACCCCTCCGGCAGCCGGACGTCCCGCCGGTACCAGAGCGTCTCGTGCGGGAGCAGTTGCCGGCCGACCCCCGACAGCGGCGACTCCGGCGAGAACGGGACGAGGATCTCGCCGTCGTACTCCTCCGGCCCCTCCGGCCCCTCCGGCCCCTCCGGGGACGTGTCGTCGAACGAGTACTCCCAGCGCCCGTTGAGGTTGAGGTGGCTCTTTCGGACGAGTTGCGGCCGGGGGTACTCCGGCAGCACCGCGTCCGGATCCAGCGTCCTGCCCCACCTGGTGAGCAGCGTCATCCCACGGCCTCCTCGTCCGGCGTGCGCGCGTCCCGGCGGCGCAGCGCCAGCACCGGCGGGACGATCAGCACCAGGACCGCTGCCGCCGCCAGGAAGACGGCGGGCGTCGGGACGTGCTTGAGCACGCCCAGGTCCTCGTAGCGCTCGTCCGCGCCCTTGATGACGGCGGCGCCGAGGGCCGGCCCGATGATCATAGGGATGAGGATGGCGAACACCATCCGCAGGCCCTGCACGTGCCCGGCCCGCCCCGGCGGCGTGTAGTCCCGCACGAGCGCGCCGACCGGGGCCAGCACCAGCATGAACCCCGACATCAGCACCAGCCCCGCGCCGATCACCGGGACCATGCCGCGCGCGAGCGGCATCAGCAGCAGCCCCGCCGCGTACACCGCGACCGCGGGAGCGAGGAACCGCGCCTTCCCGATCCGGTCGATGAACCGCCCGGCCAGCACGCTGACCGCCGACGCGCCGGTCAGCACGACGGCGAGCACCAGCGCGTAGCCGTCGATGTCCAGGTACCGCTCCAGGTAGATGATCAGGTAGGGCAGGAACACCTGCGTGGAGATCCCCCACACGCACCACGCGGACAGCGCCAGGTACAGCCCGGGGTTCGCGCGCATCGCCGACGGCCGCAGCCCGTGCACGAGCGCGCCGAGGTAGCCGCCCTCCTGCCGCTCCACCGGGCGGTCCCGGACGAACACCCACGCCAGCACGCCGGCCGCCGCGATCATCAGCCCGATGACGAGGAAGAACAGCGACCACCGGCCGTCCCGCGTCATCCAGTCGAACCCGCCGAAGACCACCAGCATCGACATCAGCGGCATCACGGCCAGGACGGACTCGACGCGGCCCCGGTTCTCCGTCCGGGTCACGTCCGTCACCCACGCCTGGAAGCTAGCGTCGTTGGCGCCCGACCCGAGGAACGACATGACGCAGTCGAGGACGACGACGGTGACCACCGCGACCACGACCGCGTCCGCGAACGGCGCGACCTCCGCGACCGTGTCCACGCTGACCAGTCCGAACGCCGCCGTGGACAGCCCCCACACCACGTACCCGGCGGCGATGAAGGCGCGCCTGCGGCCGAGCCGGTCCGACAGCGCGCCGATCGCCAGCGTCGCGACCGTGGCCGCCACCGCGCTCGCCGCCACCATCGCCGCGATCACGTCGGGGTTCCCGCTGATCGTGTCGTAGACGAACACGTTGAGGTACATGTTCTCGACGGTCCAGGCGAGCTGCCCGACGAAGCCGAGCAGGACCAGCATCGTCCAGAGCCGCCGCCCGAGCGGTGCGTTGTCACCCGTTGTCACGCCCGAACAGTACAAGGCTCACTTACTGGACGTTCGTCGCCCGGGACCTCTTGCATCCGCCCGCGAACCGGGTTCTCATGTGATCTCAAGCACAAGATCGGGATCGGGGGATCGGGGGCGTTCGACGAACGCCGCACTGAAAGGGGACCCTTTGAGGCTCATCGCCATCCCACTGCTCGCTGCCGGCCTCGCCCTGACCGGGGCGGTTCCGGCCGCGGCCCAGCAGGGCGGGCGGGATCCGTCCGCCGTCGTCCGCACCGACCTCGGACCGGTGCGGGGTCAGTTAGCGGACGGGTACCGGCTCTTCCAGGGCATCCCGTTCGCCGCGCCGCCGACCGGGAGCCTGCGCTGGAGGCCGCCGCAGCCGGCGCGCGCGTGGCAGGGCGTCTACGACGCGACCACGCCGCGCGACCAGTGCGCGCAACTCCCCGCGCCCTACGGCGGCCCGACGTCCTACGCCGAGGACTGCCTCTACCTGAACGTCACCACACCGGACAGCGCGCGCAAGAACCGGCGCCTGCCCGTCATGGTGTGGGTGCACGGCGGCGGCAACGTGACCGGCGCCGGGAGCATCTACGACGCCGCCAAGCTCGCCACGGACGGCGACGTCGTCGTGGTCACCGTCAACTACCGGCTCGGCCCGTTCGGCTGGCTCGCGCACCAGGGCCTGGAGACCGGCGCCGACCGCCGCTCCCAGGCCGGCAACTACGGCCTGCTCGACCAGCAGGCGGCCCTGCGCTGGGTGCAGCGCAACGCCGGGGCCTTTGGCGGCGACCCCCGGAACGTGACGGTGTTCGGCGAGTCCGCCGGCGCGCAGGACGCCTGCGCCAACCTCGCCTCGCCCACCGCGGCGGGCCTGTTCCACAAGGTCATCGCGCAGAGCTACACCTGCATCGCGCCCGCGCGCACCGAAGCCTCGGCCGAGGACGAGGGGGCGACGCTCGCGGAGGCCGTGGGCTGCGACAAGGGCTCGCCCGCCGCCGACGCCGCGTGCCTGCGCGCGACGGATGTCAAGACGCTGCTGGAGACCTTCGAGGCCAAGGCCCTGAACGTCGGGCCCGTCGCGGGCGGCGACCGCGTCCTGCCGCTGCAGCCCGAGCAGGCGATCGCCCAGGGCCGCTTCAACCGGATGCCCGTCATGCACGGCAACACCCTGGACGAATGGCGCCTGTTCGTCTCGCTGGGCTACCCGAACCCCATCACCGCCGCGGAGTACGAGGACATCGTCCGCTCCACCTACGGCGCCGCCGCCGACGCGGTATTGGCGCGCTACCCGGCGTCGGCCTACTCCGACCCCAGGCTCGCGCTGGCCGCGGTGCAGACGGACTCCAACGAGATCCTCTCGCCCTGCGCGCACCAGGACGCGTTCCGGCAGCTCAAGCGCGCCGGCGTGCCCGTGTACGCGTACCAGTTCGCCGACCGCACGGCTCCTCCGCTGCTCGACGTCCCCGGCTTCGAGGAGGGCGCCGCGCACGCCAGCGAGCTGACGTACCTGTTCCCGGGTCTGTTCGGCGAGCTGAACCCCGAACAGGCCGGGCTCTCCGACGCGATGGTCGGCTACTGGACGTCCTTCGCGCACGACGGCAGGCCGCAGGCGCGCCAAGCCCCGCAGTGGCCGCGCTACCGCTCGCCGGACGACGTCCTGTCCCTGGCGCCCGGCAACGGCGGCATCCACCCGACCGACACTGCCCAGAACGGCAACTGCTCCTTCTGGAACTCCCTCTGACTCCGACCCGCTGACTAGCCGAGGCGCTCGGTGAGGTGGACGGTGACGTCGTCACCGACGTCCTTACCGAGCGCCCGGCGGATCTCCGCCTTCACGGCCAGCTTGTGGTTGCCGTCACCGAGGGCCATGAACGAACCCCGGAACGGGTGCCCGTCGATGGTGCCCTTGACCTTCACCAGCCCGCGCGTCTGGAAGAACTCCGCCGACTCGGGCCAGACGACGTACGTCCACCCGCCCTCCGCCGGACTCTTCTGCAGGCGGGCCGTGAACTCCTTGTCGAGCTTCATGCTCTTGGGCTGAGCAGTGGTCATCGGACGTCTCCTCTGGGTGTTCGAGCTGTGGCTCTCTCCTACCTAGGGGAGACCTTCCCGGGCGGCGGAACTCATCGCTGCTCGAAGCCCTGCTGCCACGTTCGCCGGACGCGGGAGCGGTCACGCCCGATGTCGCCAGTTCGCCCCTGTCGCTTCCCTTAGCGATTCTCTATCGATCTTGTGCGGGGGCTGAGGCGGCGGATAAGGCTCCTGTTGCCGGTTTTCCTCTGTCGTTTTCCTGCCGGATGTGCGCAGGGCCGGGGTCTTCTTTTTGCCGGTTTTTGTGTGGTTGCTGTAGGTGGGCGGTTGCGGTGGCCTTCCGAAGGCGGGCGCTCCCCTTTCGGTCGCCGCCGCTTGCTGTCACGTTGGTTGCTGTCGGTGGCTGGGGGAGAGGTGTTCATCGTTCTGTTTGGTGCGTGGTTGCTGTCCCGTGCCGCGCTGCGCGCGGCACCTGAAAGAAGGGCAGGCGGCTAGGACGTCCTTGTCGGGCGGACCAACCCCACCAGCGCAACCAACGTGACTTCAGCCGGTGACTGCCTGAGCTGTGGCGCCAGGCCGCAGGGGGCACCTCAGTCGTCCACCCGCAGCAACCACCCTCACTCCGATAAAGCCGTGCTCGGCCTGCGGCCGACCGTTGGATGAGCGCCGACCGCAAGGAGCGTCCTTCCGATTCGGGGGGCAGAAAATGAAGAATGATGGCAAGGTGGCATGTCCAGAATGTCGTCAATGTCAATACGGGGTTGCGTTACAATTGGGGAGTGAATTTGGATTGGAGGTGAACCGCGTTGTCAGCGCCCTCGGTAGTGGTTGGTGTTCAGTGTGAATGGGAAGGCCGGGAGTGGTTTCCTCCGGGCCCGCAACTGGCCATCTGCCTGTCCGGTGGAAAAGAGCGCCTGGCCGATCTGACCGACGATGAACTTCTCCAGGTCGCGGCCGCGGCCCGCCGCCAGACCTCCTGGGCGCAAGCCCGGGAATTGGCCGCCATCGCTGAACTCACCCAGCGCCGCGCACGTGCCGAGGCCGACGAAGACCCCGACTACCGGATCCTGCCGGCCCGCGATTCGGTGACCGAAGAAGTCGCCGCCGCCCTCACGATCACCAGCAACGCCTCGGCCACCCTCGTCCACCTCGCCGAACAGCTCACCGGCCCGCTCGCCGACACCGGTGCCGCACTGGAGGCCGGACGGGTCGACCTGGCCAAGGCCCGCGTCATCAGCGACCTGACCGACAGCCTTCCCGAGCAGGTCGCGCAACGGGTCCAAGACGCGGCGCTGGAGAAGGCGTCCACCCAGACCACCGGGCAACTCCGCCGCCGCATCAGGAGGATCGTCCAGCGTCTCGCGCCGGAGGCCGTCGAGGAACGCAAGCGGGAAGCCGTCCGGCAAAGGCGCCTGGAACTGTGGGACACCCCGTCCGGCACCGCCGACCTGGCACTGTGCGACCTTGCCGTTGAGGACGCCCACGCCATCTACAACAAGATCACCGCCGCCGCGCGCGGCATCAAGACCGACGGCGACCCCCGCCCCCTCCAGAACATTCGTGCCGACCTGGCCACCCAACTCCTGCAAGGGGTCGAACTTCCCGATGCCATCCGCGCACTCATGACCCAGAGCTGCACCGACCCCCGCCCAGCCCCCGCCCCCGCCCTCGCGACCGTGACGGCGCAAGGGACTACTACGGCCACAACGTCGCCTGACGTGGTCGGCGTCCCGGCGTCCGCGCAGAGTCGCCGTGCCTCGGTGACCCGCGACTTGCCTCCCGCCTCCGCCAGCGCAGACGGCGGCTTTCCTTCTGCGGAGGCGTCCATGGCGGACGGTGCATCGTGGGCACATGGCGAGCCCCAGCCGACGCCGGCCCGGCTCGACCACGCTGACATCGCCGATGCGGCCAGTGGACCCGACCCAGTCGGGAGCCGCGGTGACCCGTCCCGTGAGCGTGGAAGCGACGGGCCGCCCGATGATCGTCGAGCCTCGGGCTCGGACGGGTCCTCCGGCGGTGACGCCGAGGTTGCGATGCTGGCTGACGTCATCGGTCAGCGGTTGGCCCACGTGAGCGGCCGCGTTCCCTCACGGGAGCTGCCGGATGCTGTGCGACGAGCGGTACAGCGCATCCGGCATGAACTTGCCGGAGCCCGGGAGGCGGCCTGCCGAGGGGACGAGGAGGAGCACGGTCGGCCCGGCTACCGGCCGTCAGCGGCGATGCGCCGGGAGGTCGAGGCCCGGCACGAGACCTGCGTGTTCCCGAGCTGCAACCAGCCAACCCACCGCTGCGACCTCGACCACACGGTCCCGTGGCGGCCCGGGACCAC